>CAZOFC010000045.1:0-12608 GCA_964578965.1 uncultured Azospirillum sp. | reverse complement strand
AGGTCGGCGCCGGACACGTGCGCGACGTCGTCATCCAGGGGCGGACCGTGTCAGGACCGGTGGCAGCGAAGGCGACTACTTCGTATTCAGCAACAACAGCACGCCGGTGACCAACCTCTCGCAACTCAACTTCGGTCACGAGATCATCACCGACTTCCAAAACGGTGTCGATCTTCTCTCCTTCGAGGGCGGCCTGGGCGGCCTGCTCAGAACGCAGAGCGATATCACCTCGCGCCTGACGGAAGTGAACGGCAACGCCGTGATCACCTTCGGCAGCAATGCCTCGATTACGCTGGTCGGTGTTCGCGCCAGCCAGATCGATGCGAGCGACTTCATCATCAGCTAGTCATTCAGCTGAAACAAACACCAAAGCCCCGGGCGAAATCCCGGGGCTTTTTGTTTTTCGTAATCACCTATTTGCCTCATTGCTTTCACGCTTCATCCTGCTATAGGCGTTACAAGAATAACGTCACTAGTGCCCGTTCGATTATGGTGGATGGGATGCTAGGAGCGCACGCGCGCAATGAGGGAGTGTACACTTAAGTACATGACCGATTGAGCACTTGCGCGACGCCGCAGACCACCTCCAGAATCGAACGGTTTATCATGCTGATAACGCAAAAGTTGATCATCGGTAAGGAAGAATGGTGCGGCATGCCCGAGCTGCATCTGCCCGCCATCAAAGCGCGGATCGATTCTGGCGCGCGTACCTCAGCACTGCATGCCGAAAACATCGAGATATTCACGTCGCGTGGGCAAAAATGGGTCCGCTTCGATGTAAATCCCATCCAAAAAGATCGCAAAATCACCGTTCATTGCCGTGCACCACTGGTGGATGAGCGTGATGTAAAGTCCTCCTCCGGCCATACCGAGCGCCGCGCGGTCATCGAAACCCCCGTGCGTATCGGCAATGTGTTGCAAACCATTCAGCTTACCCTCACCAACCGTGATGCGCTAGGCTACCGCATGCTACTTGGCCGTGAGGCCATGCAGGGCCGCATGCTCATCGACCCCGAGAAATCCTTCACCCAAGGCATGCTTTCGGACATCGAAGTGCGCCAACTCTACCGCGAGGATATCGCCGCCAGCGATGGCGGCCTCAAGATCGCGGTCCTTGCTTCCGACCGTGAGCTCTATTCGAATAAGCGCATCATGGAAGCCGGGCGCGAGCGCGGCCATACCATGCGCTTCATCAACATCCAGCATTGCTACATGAACGTCAGCATGGATGACCCGGAGATCCATTATCGCGGCGGTGAAATCCTCAGCCAGTTCGATGCGGTGATTCCGCGCATTCGCCCGGCGATTACCTTCTATGGCTGTGCCGTATTGCGCCAGTTTGAAATATCCAAAGCTTTTTGCTTGAATGGTGCGGTCGGCATCACCCGCAGCCGCGATAAACTGCGCACCCTGCAAATGCTGGCGCAAAAATCGATCCCGATGCCTGTCACTTCCTTTGCCCACTCGCCGCAGGAAACCGCTGAGCTGATCAAAATGGTTGGCGGTGCCCCCGTAGTGATTAAGCTACTCGAGGGCACGCAAGGGGTTGGTGTGGTATTAGCCGAAACAGCGAACGCTGCCGAAGGCATCATCAATGCCTTCAAATCCCTCAAAGCGAACATTCTCGTTCAGGAATTCGTGCGTGAGGCCGATGGTAAAGACATCCGCTGCTTCGTGATTGATGACAAAGTAGTGGCTAGTATGCAGCGTGTTGCCCCTGTCGGCGATTTCCGCGCCAACATCCACCGTGGTGGCTCTGCCACTGAGGTCAAAATCACCGCCGAAGAGCGAAAAATTGCCGTGCAATCCGCTAAAATCGTCGGTCTAAAAGTGGCCGGCGTCGATATTATTCGCTCCGCCTCAGGCCCCAAAGTGCTTGAAATTAACTCAAGCCCAGGGCTTGAGGGCATCGAGTCCACCACCGGGCAGGACATCGCCGGACAGATGATTGAATGCATCGAGCGTGCCGTGGCCAAGCAAAAAGCGAGAAAAGAAAAAATTTAGTTTTGCCAGTAGGTTAATTTACTGCTTGCCCTGCTTTTCTGCCGCGCTATGGTGCTTGTCCTTCATTCATAACAACGGAGCAACCCATGCGTACCACTTTACTCGCTGCTGCTAGCCTTGCTACCCTCGCCTTTCATGTTCCTGCCTTTGCTGGCCCAGCCGAAGACGCCGCCTACGACAAGAACAAAGGGACAGTGATTGATTCGCGCGGTAACTGTGTACGCACCAAGTGGCAAGACGCAAACGACCCATGCGCACCAGCCGCAGCACCCGCGAAAAAAGTGGCGGCTAAGCCAGCACCCGCGCCTGCGCCAGCCCCCGCCCCAATCATGTCCACAGAGCAGCGTACGGTCTATTTCGACTTTAACAAAGCGGATCTGACCACCGCCGCGAAAGTGAAGCTCGACGAGCTCGCTGCGGTCATCAACGATTCTACCGCCATCACTAACGTCACCATCCATGGCTATACCGACCAAATCGGCACCGCGAGCTACAACGATGCTCTGGCGAATAAGCGCGTAGAAGCGGTCAAGGCTTACCTTGACAGCAAATCGCGCCTGAAAGCCGAAGGGGATATCAAAGGCCTTGGCAAATCAGCGCCGGAAGCCGCATGCGAAGCCATCAAAAAACGTGCCGAGCGCATCACCTGCATGGGCAAAGAGCGCCGTGTAGAAATCGAGTTCAACGCACAGAAGTGACGGTAAGCCTTAGCGATTTATCGCTTAGGCTCCCGTCATCCCCGCGAAGGCGGGGATCCATCTGACCAAAGGGGCGCAACGCAGGTTGTGCCCCTTTTTCTTATACCAATGCCGACGCTGTTTCCTGCTGACTCGCCTGCGCACGCTCAGGCATGGCTGCTTGAAGGCTCGCCACCGATACAATCTTGTTGGTTGGAATAGCGCTCGAATCTGCTTCAAGCATGAGAGCATGGCCTGCTTTTTCCTGCTTTGCTTCCTGTGCTTTCTTTTTCGCATGCTCACGCAGTTCATTATGATCAATGATCGTGCCATCCGGCAGCTTCTCAGCACCCCCGATAAGTGCTTGCGCCATATTCTCGGCCTGGAAGCTTGTTGTGGCACCAATATACCAGCTCGCTCCCTTTTCGCCGCCACGGATTTTCTTAGAAATACTGCTGGGTAAAAACGCTAATCGCCCAAGCATGATAGAGCCAAAGCCACCAAACCCTCGCTGATCATCCGAGGCAAATAATAGCGGCAACGATGACGTCAACGTAATCAAGCCCGTGGCTAGATATCCTTTATTCAGGTCATAAACCGCCCCTACCCCGGGCACCTTGATGTGGTTACGCCACGCCCCAAACGTTGAGCAAATACCCGAGAACATAATCCCCAGACCAATCATCTGGCGCTTGTGGGCGGGCCATTCAGGAACCCAGACCGCCTGACGCAACCGCTCGACCACATAGGCAGGCTTATTGGTGTTTGCCAGCACCACCATGTTCTCAACCTCGGTATCCGATTCCTTCTTGTCAGGAATAAGCGCACTCAATGTCCAGACAACCAGACCTGCCAGAGTCGAGCGCGTCTGCCATGGGTTACCGAGCTTCACCGCATCGCGCGCAACTCCCTTCTGCAATGCCACTTCACGCTCGGTGGCCGCCTTCGTATCCGTAATAAAATCAATCGTGCCGCGGAGCGGTTTGCCTTTAATCGATTCAAAAAAGCCGCCACTTTTTATCTGTGAGCCTTGCAGCGACTCGGAATAAACACGTTTGAATGCCTGAATCGTGTAATCAATCGGCCCGGTAGCTTTCTCAACAAGCACGCCACCCTTGAGGCTCGCCTTAAACATCATGACTTCTGTCAGGACATGGGTGAAGCCCAGAAAGTTGGAGGAGTTATTGACCAAGACTGCAGGCAAAGCGCTGACTGAATTACGCCGCGCGGTGGCAAACATGTTATTCCACGCGGCTTTAACATCCTGCCACGACTGATGAACAGTACGAGGCGTATCTTTGTCTTTTTCTTCTGGTTTGCTCTTGGCGGGCTCCACCTGCTCAGGCTCGCGCACAGTTGCTTCAGCACTGTTTACAGCGCCGTGAGCCTTCTCTTCGATCATGTCAGAAGCAGGATTCATACCTTATGACTCTGACATAAGAGTGTGACAACCATATGACAAAACCCTCTTAAAAATGCATTTTTTTCATCTTTTTTTGGTTCCCTTGGTTCTACTCCACTGCAACGCAGCAAACTGTGACAGTTTGATGAAATTTGCGCATGAACGAGAATTTAGATAGCCGTACTTGAATCTGTGCCCAAAGCCCGCTAAGCCCTTGTCATGAGCCAAGCACAAAACACATCCCCCAAAGCCCGCATCCTGATTGTTGAGGATGATACTGAGGTAAATGCCCATCTCACGCGCTCGCTGCAAGAGAATGGTTACGCGGTTGAATCAACCCATTCAGGCAATGAAGGCCTCGCGCTAGCCCAAAAAAATACCTACGACATCCTGCTGCTCGATCGCATGCTGCCAGAAATTGATGGTTTGACCATCCTGTCCACCATTCGCAAAGCCTCAAATACCACGCCTGTCCTCATCCTAAGCGCCCTTGGCAATGTCGATGACCGCGTCGAGGGCCTCAGGGCCGGAGGAGACGACTACCTGATCAAACCGTTCGCACTCGTCGAGCTTCTGGCCCGCATCGAAGCCCTGCTGCGCCGCGGCCAACCGCACAGCCACAGCGAGATTGTGCTCGCGGGTGCGGGCATGACCATCGACCTTCTGGCCCGCAAAGTCACCTGCGACGGCAAGGATGTCGCGCTCCAAGCCCGCGAATTCAAGCTGCTCGAGTTCCTGCTGCGCCACAAGAACCAGATCGTCACGCGCACCATGCTGCTTGAACATGTATGGAACTACCATTTCGACCCTCAGACCAACGTGATTGACGTGCATATTTCACGCCTGCGCCAGAAAATTGACGCCGATCCTAGCCACTCGCGCATCAAAACCCTGCGCGGCGAAGGCTATATCATTGAAGATAAATAAGAAATCGGCTTAACG
Source organism: uncultured Azospirillum sp. (assembly GCA_964578965.1). Taxonomy (GTDB): domain Bacteria; phylum Pseudomonadota; class Alphaproteobacteria; order Rickettsiales; family UBA3002; genus QFOX01. Next base: position 7,583 of record CAZOFC010000045.1, on the reverse strand, counting down.
AAACCTTAAGTTTCTTCAGGCATCATAATTTCATACGTAATGTTGGAGTTATTATGTCAACCACCCCGATTAAAGCCACGGAAGATCTTGAAAAAATTGCACGCGAAGCACAGAAAGTGGCAGATTCAGCGATAGCTGCGGCAAGTGCTCCTGCGGCACTCAGACCAGGCGAATTTGAAGCTGCATTTTCAGAATTCAGCACCTCAAAACCTACCACGGTGAGAGCACCAAGCACCGCCACAACTCCTGTTGCTGCAGCCAGCGCCCCCGCTGCTCTCAGCCCACTTGAAACTACGATCAAGACAATCGCACGCGCCGGTGCCCGCAGCCCACTTGAGGGCGAGCAAGCGCTAGCCAGCGCGCTGAAGTCTAATCCCGAGCTAGTAAAACAGTTTGGCGCACAGTTTGGAAGTGATGGTAAATTGAAATCACTGGGCAATCTCGATCTTGACGGTGATGGAAAACGTAGCCGCTTCGAGGACCAAGCAATTGCAGTAACCATCGGTAACATGCAAGCCAACCGTAGCTATGCGGATATTGCTCAAGCTCTAGATACCAAAGGGTTCCGCGAGCGTGCGACTTTAGAATTGAACGCCTTGATTGAATCAGAATTTCACAAAAAACCCGAAAAACCAACGACAGACGTGGCAGAGAGTTCATGCCCACGCGTTCCGTTTCGTATTATTCCATGCCCCAAAGGTGGCCAGAGCCGCTAACCTTTGCGATTGAGGCTTGGGCCCTGTGGTGCTAAACCGCCCACATGGCATTGCGCATTCGTCTGTTTCAATCCTCCTCGACCAAGCTGGCGGTGCTATTTTCCAGCTTGCTCGCCACCGCCCTCTCCCTTCTGACAATTGAAGTCTATCGCGTGATGGAGGGCGGCCCCATCCACAAGGATTACACCATCGTGGTCTTGAGCCTGATGGGCATTACATCGCTTGGCCTATTTATCATCAGTTTTTACGTTACCAAGCGTATCAACACCATCGCCGCCACCGTTGATACCATTCTCACCACCCGTGATTTATCGCAGCGCATTCCCATCAGCACACGCTGGGATGACTTGAGCAAACTCTCTGAGATTCTCAACCTGATGATTGCCGATATCGAGCAGCTGGTCGCGACCGTGAAACAGGTATCGGATAACATTGCACATGATTTGCGCACCCCACTCGCACGGATGCGTAACCGCATTGAATCCATGCGCACAAGCAGCATCAGCAAAATCGATCGCGAGGATTTAACCAAACTCAGTCTGGAATGTGATGGCCTACTGGCCACCTTCAACGGCCTGCTGCGCATCGCAAAGATCGAAGCCAGCCATCACAAGATCGAGTTTTCAAAGGTGAATCTTGGCCATATCATTCAGGATGTCGTCGAGCTTTACGAGCCGCTGGCGAGCGAGAAATCCATCCACTTTAGCTACCGCGCCGAGCCCGTGACTATCATGGGTGATAAGGACATGCTGTTTCAAGCCTTCGCCAATCTCATCGATAATGCCATCAAATACACGCCTGAAGGCGGTATCGTAGTCGTCACCCTCGACCCACGCGTTGGCGGTGCACACCTTACCTTCACCGACAGCGGCATGGGTATTCCCGATGCCCACAAGCCTCAGGTGTTCACTCGCTTTTATCGCGTCGATTCCAGCCGTAATCAGCAAGGGCTCGGGCTTGGTTTAAGCCTTGTCCACGCAATCATTGCGCTTCATCGTGGACAGATAACACTGAAGGACCACGCCCCCACCGGGCTGATCGTGACGATTGATCTATAGAAAATGATCTTATTCAGCGCGCCGACGCTTGATTTTTCCGCGCAGGACATACCCAGCTAACAGCACGAGTATCACCAACAGCATGCCGCCTTTGATGAGGGGCAACCATTTTACCATCAAGGCGCGGTTCTCACCAATGTGGTAGCCAAGAGTAATGAGCACCGTCATCCAGATCGCCCCGCCAAGTGCGGTGTAGATAATAAACGTGCGGCGGTTCATCTGCGCTAAGCCCGCCGGGAATGAAATATAATGTCGCACGCCTGGAATCAGTCGGCCGATGAAGGTCGAAATCGCCCCGTGCTTGTCAAAAAATGATTCGAGCTTTTTCAATTTCGCCGGGGTCATCAGGAAATATTTACCATAGCGCAGGAACAGACCACGCCCGAAATGCCGCGCAATCCAGTAATTGAAATACGCCCCGCCCACGGTGCCAGCGATGCTGGCCAGCAGCACACTAATCAGGTCCATTTTTCCTTGCTGGACCAAATAGCCCGCAGGAATCATCGTAATTTCAGAGGGGATGGGCATGAAGGTCGATTCAAGGAACGTCATGATGAAAATGCCAAGAACGCCCAGATGCTCCACAAACGCGACGAGCCACTGAACCACTGCATCGAACCACTGCGCTAACGCTTCCAAGCCAATCACCTTTTTTGTGCGGTTCCTAGATGGTTTAAAGCGCCGTCAATGTCAAGTCAGCCCCAGTTGAACGTCAGCGGCATAGCAATGTCCGGGTGCATACTGTGATGCACCGGGCAGCTGAGCGCAGCTGTCTTCAGCACTTCCTTGGTCGCCTCATCGAGTGCATGGGGCACGGTGATAACCACCGCCAGCTCGCCAATGCGCCGCTCAGGCTTGGTAATCATGGTCTTGTTCACCACCACCGTGCTGCCACTGATATCGATATTCAGCTTCCTAGCTGCAATGCCCATCACGGTCATCATGCAGGTGCCAAGCGCCGTGGCCACCAGGTCAGTCGGCGAGAAACTCTCGGCTTTGCCGTGGTTATCACGCGGCGCATCCGTCGTCATAGTCGTGCCCGAGGGCGTGTGCGTCGCCACACAGCGCAGCTCACCCTGATAGGCAATATGAATTTCAACCATAGCTCACCCCTTGAACGATTGGGCATGATATACTGGATGCGATCTTACTCAGGCAAGTAAAGATCGTAGCGCGCAGATCATCCTAGGCAGAGAGATTCACGCCGCTAAAATTCAAAATACTGGCAATCGAGGCCAGATAATCCTGCTCACTCTTGCCGTCATAGCGTGTCTCAATGCCTGATTGCCCATAATGGAATGTCGGCACTACGTCCTTGAGCGAGAGGAATTTATCCGCCAGCGCATCGGCTGCTTCTTTGCCTTTACTCGCATAAGTACGGTGATATGCTTCAGCATAAATCGCGCCTTTTTGCGTATAAACTGCCTGCTCTTTTAGTACAAATGCGGTACGCACATCCTCTTTCAGTTCCGGCGCGCTTGCGAGTACTGACTCGATAGCCTCCTTCGCTGGGTGGTCCTTAACCACGAGGCTGCCATCGTATCTACTGAGCGTGAACTCCACAGGGGGCGAGTTACTGATACCTGCTGCAGCAAACGCGCTATCAAGCTTAGATTGCGCATCCTTGAGTGCCAGATTAGCTATCTCCTGCGTATCCGTCGTGTAGATGATATTACCATTTGCCGCCCCAAGGTTCGCACTGACCAGCCCCCAGTCGATGTCTTGCACTTCGCTACGAGCACTACTTGAGGAAATTTCTGCCGGGGTAGAGACACTACTAGATTGCGAACCATTCTTTTCCACCGCCTGTTGAAAAATTCCCTTTCCCTGCTGGGTAAACTCGATTGCATTCTTGATGCGTGACTGTACCGCAAATGCTGACGCAGCGTGATTGATTTGCACGGGACTCCTCCACATTCATTAAAAAACAAAAAACGCAAAAAAAGATGCAATCCTCATGCCAGAACAACAGGACGCGATGCCGCCATTAGGATCGATGGATTCTTGGTGTGAGGGGTATTGTCTGAAGCAAGGGTTGACCTTGCGCGCCGCCACCTCTAGGTTCCCGCCACTTTTCAACCCCCTCCCATGATTGTTCCCCCATGCTCAGTATTCAGGATTTAACCTACCGCGTCGGCGGCCGCACCCTGCTCGAGCGGGCCTCGCTCTCCATCGGTAGCGGTCAGCGCGTGGGGCTGGTGGGGCCAAACGGTATCGGAAAATCCACACTGTTCAAGCTGATTGCGGGCGAACTGGTGGCCGATGGCGGCGACATCAACCTCATCAAAAACGCGACTGTCGGTTGGGTGCGGCAGGATTTGCCCGAGGACGACACCAAGCTGATTGATATTGTGCTCGCTGCTGATACCGAGCGCGCCGCCTTGATGCTTGAGGCCGAAACGGTTGAGGACCCCGAGCGCATGGCCTATATTTATACGCGGCTGGATGAGATTGATGCCTATGATGCCCCATCGCGCGCAGCTAGTATTCTTGCGGGCCTCGGGTTTGATAGTAATGCCCAATTACGTCCCATTTCCGATTTTTCGGGCGGCTGGCGCATGCGCGTGGCGCTTGCGGCCACCCTCTTTCGTCAGCCCAACCTGTTGATGCTCGATGAGCCGACCAACCACCTCGATTTCGAGGCCATGGTCTGGCTCGAGAACTACCTCATGCGCTATAAGGAAACCCTCCTCATCATTTCGCATGACCGGGATATTTTGAACAAAACCGTCACCCATATTTTACATATGGAAGATAAGAAACTCAATGCCTACACCGGCACGTATGACGAGTTCGAGCGCCGTCGGGCCGAGCGTTTGCTTAACCAAGCCGCCCTTCGCGAAAAGCAGTTGAAGCAAAAAGCCCATATGCAAAAATTCGTCGATCGCTTCGGTGCCACGGCAAGCAAAGCCCGCCAAGCGCAAAGCCGCCTTAAGGCCATCCAGAAAATGGATATTGTGGATGCGGTGATGGCCGACCGTGTAACGGCGTTCGAGTTCCCCGAACCGCAGGAGTTACGCTCGCCGCTCATCACGCTCGATCATGTCGATGCGGGCTATGAACCGGGCAAACCCATCCTCAAAAAACTAAACTTGCGCATTGATATGGACGACCGCATCGCACTTTTGGGGGCAAACGGGAACGGTAAATCGACCCTGGTAAAACTGCTCTCAGGCCGCTTGGCCGAAATGGGTGGCGACATTGTTAAATCCGGTAAACTCAAGATCGGTTACTTCGCCCAGTTCCAGACCGATGAGCTCGATGTTACCAAAACGCCCTACCAAATCATGCAGGAAGCTATGATCGGCATCCCCGAACCGCGCGTGCGCGGCACACTTGGGCGCTTTGGCTTCGATAAGGATAAGGCCGATACGCTCGTGGGCAGCTGCTCGGGCGGCGAGAAGGCCCGCCTGCTGTTTTGTTTGATGAGCTATGACGCACCGCATATCCTCCTACTCGATGAGCCAACCAACCACTTGGATATCGACGCGCGCGAGGCCCTCACCCAAGCCATCAACAACTACACCGGCGCGGTAATTCTCGTCAGCCATGACCCGCATTTGGTCGAAAATGTCTGCGACCGCCTCTGGCTGGTGGCGGATGGCACCTGCGTGCCCTACGAGGGCGATTTGGAGGATTACCGCAAGCTCATCGTCGCCCAGCGTAAACGCGAGCGTGAGGGCGCGAAGCAGGAAGCCAAAAAAGCGAAGAACGAGAAAAAATCAGGCGGCAATGCGGCAGAAAAAGAAGCCGCCAAGCTCGAGGAAGCCGTGCGGGTACTGACCGAGAAAAAGGATGAACTCGAGAACGAACTCGCTGTCGTCAGCACGAGTGGCGATGCCAGCCAGCTCGTGCGCCTCAACAAAACCTACACTAAACTACAAGCCGACCTCGCCGAGGCCGAAGCCAAGCTCGAGGCATTGATACTCACATTATAATTCAGGCATGACAGAGGCGTTGTCACTGCCTACTAACGCCCAATACGCACACAGTGATTGGCGAAAAGCTGATGCGCACAATGCTATTATCATGAATCGGTTATATCGAATGTAACCAAAATATTCGTTTTCTCGAATCTGTTTTTAAGGCGGACAGCGTGAGTAAAAACGCAATAAAGCCAGATTCATGCTTGCTCAGCGCATCCGACTACTTTATGTAACCTGTCATAAAGTTAATTTTTCAGAAAGGCTGTTTTATGAAAGTGATTAAAAGTTTTCTCGTACTGTTCGCCATCAGCACTTCGTTGCTGTTTGCTGCCCCAACTGCCCATGCCGCAAAGGAAATCTACACCAGCACCTTCAGCAAAAAAGCCCTGAGTGGTTATGACACCGTCGCCTATTTCACGCAAGGTAAGCCCGTGAAAGGCACAGATAACTTCAAGACCGAATACAAAGGCGCCGAGTGGCTATTCAGCTCGCAGGCGAACCTAGATGCCTTCAAAGCGAATCCCGAGAAATACGCCCCGCAATATGGCGGCTACTGCGCCTATGCGGTGGGTAAGTATAATGACCTCGTCTCTGCCGATCCTGAAGCGTGGAAGATCGTCAACGGCAAGCTCTATCTCAACTACGACAAAGACATTCAAGCTGAGTGGGCTGCGAATCAGTCGGAGTACATTACTAAAGGCAATGCCAACTGGCCTGGCCTGATCAAGTAACCCTGCTATCTCCACCCCATTCTGCGAGGATACCATGAAAACCACCGAACCCGTAACCGAAGCAGGCGAAGCTAAATTCTGCCCCTACACCTACAAGGCCACGAAACCGTCAAAACTGAAGATCGTTCTCGTCCTCTATATCGCCTTTGTGTTCATCCAGTCGCTGTTCTACAAATTTGCCGACGCGCCGGAGACCCAGTATATCTTCGCCACCTTGGATGCGTGGGCTGCGGGCTTTGGCCCATCTGGCCTATTTGCACCCGGCGGCATCTTCAGCGCGAAGGTGATCGGTAGCGCCGAACTGGTGGCTTCTGTTGTCATGCTGGCCTCCCTTGTCACAGGCCGCGTGATTCTGCGGGTGCTTGGCGCGCTGATGTCGCTCGGTGTCATTTCTGGCGCTATTTTCTTTCACCTGTTCACCCCACTGGGTGTTGAGATTCAAGGCGATGGTGGCCTGCTTTTCACCATGGCCTGTGGTGTCTGGCTGGCTGCTGCGGCACTCCTTCTCATGGAACGTGATTTCATCCGTAAACTCCTCTAGTACAGAAACAGGGTTCGCGTGGACGCGCTTGTGATGTGGATTGGTGGTCTCTTCCACCCTGAGTACTACGCGCAGATGGCGCCATTCGTCATTGCCATCTCGCTCGCGGCATTCAGCCTGTTTTTCGAGGATGTGGCCTTGCTGATTGGCATTGCCCTCACACAGCTCAATGCCACTTTGTTACTCCCTGTTTTACTCGGGCTCATGGGCGGCTTCCTCATGGGTGACATGCTCATCTATTCGGCTGGTCGCTGGCTGCAGCATCTGTCATGGGTCGCACGTCGTATCAATAGCCCAAGCACAGCAGCGCGTATCCGCCAGCTTCGTGGCCGCATCATTCCCGCACTCTTCATCTGCCGGATGATTCCCGCATCCCGCCTGCCCACCTTTATTGCGGCAGGCGTCCTCAAAGTCCCTACCCTGACCTATTTCAGCATCTCTATGATCAGCGCCAGCCTATGGATCGGTGTCACGGTGCTTGCGGGCGTGAACATTCTTCGTCAGTTCGAGGCGATTGCTGGTTTCTCCTCCGCATGGCTGCTGATCCCGATGGTTGGTGTGCTGGCGTTTACTTTCTTGCGTCAGCCCAAGGCAGGTGCCTATGCTGCCTG
>CAZOFC010000044.1:0-12686 GCA_964578965.1 uncultured Azospirillum sp. | reverse complement strand
CGATACGCTGACCACGGGCTTTGGCACCGCAAACTTCAACACCAAGGATGTGGGCACCGGCAAGACGGTGACGGTGACGGGTATTACGCTTGGTGGCACCGATGCGGGTAACTACAGCTTCAACACCAGCGCGACGACGACGGCCGACATCACCCAGCGGGTGCTGACGATCGGTGCGGTGGCCGCGAATAAGGTGTTTGATGGGAACACGCTTGCCAGTGTGACCCTAAACGATAACCGGGTGGGTGGTGACACGCTGATTACGGGCTTTGGCGCAGCGAACTTTGCCAGCAGTGCTCCTGCCACGGGCATCACGGTCACGGTATCGGGTATTACGCTTAGCGGGATAGATGCGAACAACTACACGTTCAACACCAGTGCCTTCACCACGGCCGACATTACGGGGTCGGTTCCCCCGCCACTTCCGCCGGTTGACCCAATGGCAATGCCACTGCCTAACACCGTGGTGCGAGTGACGCAAAATACTGGTGAAACCGTGACTGCACCCACGGATGATGGCATTTATGCCAGCCCAGCGACCACCTATCAGCTGGTCTATCTGCCTGCCAATGCGCCAGCGGAAAACCGCATTTTGAACCGCCCTGCGGTGGGGCGCTCGGCACCCGCCACCCTGACCACTGCCTTTGTGCTGCCCGATGAAGAAAAACGCTTGCGGAACGCCCGGGCGAAACGGGCGCGTAGCCTGCTGGCACGCGGCAATCGCACCTTTATCTTTGATGCGAACACCCCCGCTGTGCGCCGTCCGGGTGGCTTTGAGGCATCACCTTCGGTGAAATCCATCTAGTTGCGTGTTGCTGCGCGGCGCTGGCAGGTGCCTGTGGCATAAAAACCTGTTACGATGTAGATATGAGCACATCACCACAACCCGATGTTCTGGGCACGGAGATGACCAAAAAACTGGTCATCGAGTTCCTGCAGGGCAACCCCGAATTTTTGGCCGAACACCCCGAGCTTTTTGAGGTGCTGACCCCGCCTGAGCAACAGCACGGGCGCGGCGTGATCGATTTTCAATATTATGCCATCGATAATTTGCGCCGTGGCATGCGCAAAATGAAGGACCGCTTCCACGGGCTGGTAACCAGCGCGCGCGAGAATCTCTCGGTGCAACAGCAGGTGCAGCGCGCGGTGGTGAGCACCATTCAGGCGCGTAACTTGGAAGAACTGCTCGATGTGCTGACAACGGACCTGATGACCTGGTTTGATGTCGATATTGTGCGCCTGGCGATGGAATCGGACATGGCGGGCCTGTACGAGACCTATTACCACGAAGATAATTATTCGGGCATTTGCTTTGTGCCCAACGGCACGGCGAATGCCGTATTGCTCGGGGAATCGGTGCGCCTGATTGGCGACACGCAGGGCGAACCGCCAATTGGCTTTGAAATGGTGTTCGCCGATTGTTCGAGCCTGGTGCGCAGTTGCGCGCTGGTGCGGCTTGAGCTGCCCACCATTAAGCGCCCGGCCATTCTCGCGTTTGGCGTGCGCCATGCGGATCGTTTCCATCCGCATCAGGGCGGTGAGTTGCTCGGCCATCTGGGTGAGGTGATGAGCATTATCCTCGACCGCTGCCTGACCGAAAGCGAGTTCGTGGCGTAGTCTTTACTTTGTGCGCGGCTACGACTAAAGTTTTGCCATGACCACCGCCACGAAACAGCCCATCACTTCCCCCATCGCCACCGATGCGCAAACGCAGATGCGCAATTGGCTGAAGGAAATGGCGACGGTGCGGCGCTCGAGCAATCATTCCATTGAAGCTTACTTGCATGATGTGTCGAGCTTCCTCGCATTTTTGCATCAACATACCGGCGAATCGGTGACACTGGCGGTGCTTGAAACAATGGAAGAGCGGGATGTGCGCAGCTGGCTCGCCTACCGCGCCGGGCGTGGCTATGCGAAATCATCGAACGCCCGCGCATTATCCGCGGTGCGCACGTTCTTTAAATACCTCAACAACCATGCCGGTATTCGTAACCTTGCCGCGCTGCAAGTGCCCACCCCGAAGCTGGATAAGCCCTTGCCCAAAGCGCCGAGCTTAGCGCAAGCCACTGCGACATTGGACGGGCTCGCGGCGAGCGACGCTGAGCCATGGATTGCGGCGCGCGACCATGCGCTCGCGACGCTGCTTTATGGCTGTGGTGTGCGCGTGAGTGAAGCGCTGGCCCTAACGCTTGGCGATATTCAGCCAAGCGATGACTCGCTGCGTGTGCTGGGTAAAGGCAAAAAAGAACGCCAAGTGCCGCTGCTGCCCATCATCCGTGAGGCGATTGCCAATTATCTATCGCAATCACCGTATCATGAAGCGAAGTTCCACCGGCCAGATACTTTCCCGCTGTTTGTGGGTGCGCGCGGGCGGCCCTTACAGCCTGCGGTGTTCCAACGCCGCTTGCAGCATTTGCGTGCTGCGTATGGCTTGCCCGAAAGCCTGACACCGCACGCGTTGCGCCATGCCTTCGCCACGCATTTGCTGAGCAATGGGGCAGAGTTGCGCGATATTCAGGAATTGCTTGGCCATGAAAGTTTAAGCACCACCCAGCGCTATACGCATGTGGATGCAACACGGTTGATGGCGGCCTATGATGCGGCACACCCAAGAGCGAAGGAGTAGATTCGTTTGGTTTGATTGAAGGGGGCATCACCCCCTACGTCGCTTCCGCGACTGGCCCCCTCCGAGCTTCGCTCGGCTCGCCATGGAAGGCTTCGCATTACAATTCAATTAGCGCAGTACACCACCACCGAAAGGGTTACGGTTCTCGAGACCGTCTGGGTCATAGTTAATTTTTTGTATTGGCTCGCGAGGTTTAATCGGACCTTTAGGGGCAATTTTTCTATTACCAACCATAGCTTCAGTAAGGGTTAATTTTGCCAATTCTGGGTTATCATCTGGGTTAAATTTGGGTGTATCGCTGCTCATTGCTTGCTCCGTCTTTTTTATTTGATGCCCGAGTTTAGCCTGTGCCGCGCCCCCTGAGTGTGACAGTTCTGTGAAGTTTTTTGGGCGAAGCGCTTCGGGTATGGCTGAACGACATAAATGAATAGCGGGACAATATCCGTGCGTAGCTTGAAGAGCGTTTCCTTTAACAAAAAAACAACTAAAGCGAGACCCCGGCGCTGCGGCCGGGGTGACAGGGCAGAAGTGTGGGGCGTGCGTAGCGTAAGCGCGCCGCGTTAGCGACAGGGGTCAGCGCAAGCGTAGGGGACAAGTTCCCCTTCAATCAATAAATGCTGCACCCTTGCAGTGCAGCATAAGTGCAGCATGCGAGCCGGGCGAGCGAGCCATCAGCCAGCAATGCTGCATGAGGGGTTGGTCAGCAGACCAACCCGAATCGCTAAAGGTTTATCTATGCTGCAGCGCCCTGCTATGGTGCGTTGCAGCTACGAATCTTGCAGATTTTTTGTGCAGATTTTGCTACATTGAAGTTGTGGGATAACCCCACAGAAAGTGTAAGGTTAGTGTTATGAAAATGATTCATGTAATTACGTTGTTTCTCGTTATTCTTGGCGGGCTTCATTTTGCGCTCACCGGCTTTGGGATCAACCTTCTTACCTCCGTATTCGGTGGTACGAACTTGACGATCCTGTACATCGTGATGGGTGTTTCGACCATCTACCATGTAATGCCTGTGCTTAGAACGCATTTGGCTGCCATCAAGTAAGGCAACGTCGGCGCGGCACCACTTCGCCGCTGCCGAGTGAGTCAGGCCCCGTTACGCAAGTAACGGGGCCTTTTTCTTTGTGGATTATGCTAACCGCTTAGCCACCGCGTCGATGAATTCGCCCGTGAGCACGTATTTCTGCTCAGGCCCAACCAGCAGTGCCAGGTCTTTGGTCATCACTCCTGATTCCACGGTGGCAATGACAGCCTCCTCTAATTTCTTACAAAACGCCTGCAACGGCTCGTTGCCGTCGAATTTGGCGCGGTATTTGAGGCCTTCCGTCCAGGCGAAAATGCTGGCGATCGGGTTGGTGCTGGTCGGGTTGCCCTTCTGGTGCTCGCGGTAATGGCGGGTGACGGTGCCATGCGCCGCTTCGGTCTCGACACATTTGCCATCGGGCGTGAGGAGTACGGAGGTCATGAGGCCCAAGCTACCAAAGCCTTGCGCTACGACATCGGATTGCACATCGCCGTCATAGTTTTTGCAGGCCCAGACGAACCCACCGTTCGATTTGATGGCGTAGGCCACCAAATCATCGATCAGGCGATGTTCATACCACAGCTTGGCGTTAATGAAGCGCTCCTTGAATTCACTGTCATAGACGCGCTGGAAGATATTTTTGAAATCACCGTCATACTTCTTGAGGATGGTGTTCTTGGTGGAAAGATAGACGGGGTAGTTCACCGTGAGCGCATAGTTGAAGCAGGCGCGCGCAAAGCCCTCGATCGAGGCGTTGAGGTTATACATGGAAAGGGCCACACCCGCCGATGGGAATTTATAGACCTCCACTTCGGTGGGTGTCGAGCCATCATCGGGCACGAAGCTCATGGAAAGCTTGCCCGGGCGGTCGATGATCATATCCGTCGCGCGGTATTGGTCGCCGAAGGCATGGCGGCCGACGATGATAGGCGATTCCCAGCCCGGCACATAGCGCGGGATGTTTTTGCAGATGATGGGGGCGCGGAAAATGGTGCCATCGAGAATATTGCGGATGGTGCCGTTGGGCGACTTCCACATCTGCTTCAAGTTGAATTCTTTCACCCGCGCTTCATCGGGCGTAATGGTCGCGCATTTGATGCCCACGCCATACTGCTTGATGGCCTGTGCCGCATCGACCGTGATTTTGTCATCCGTCTTATCGCGCATCTCGATGCTTAAATCGAAGTATTTCAGGTCAATATCGAGGAACGGCAGAATGAGCTTTTCCTTGATCATCGCCCAGATGATGCGGGTCATTTCATCGCCATCGAGTTCGACAACCGGGGTGGTCACAGTGATTTTAGCCATGGGGAATCCTTTTCTTGGAGGTATGTCCTCATAGCAAACTGGCCCGCCCTTGCAAGGGCAGGGCGATAAAAAAGCTCATATAAGAAAAAAAATAGCCTAGACGAAGGCTTCACCCACCTGATAAAGAGCCCTCCATGACGCAAAAACCCCGCCGTACCCAGATGCTTGAGAAACTGATTGCCGATGCGCGCCGCATTCATCCGCGCCGGCGCATCATCATGATTGCGCTTGTGCTAGCCACGGCATTGTACCTTACCACCCTGAAAGAGGGCGGCGAACAAGAGCGCGCGACGACAGCGGTGGCGAATTCGATTTCAGCCCAACAGCGCCAAGCAACGAACGGCGAGATTATCGCCGCGATGGAGCGTGATTTTGGCGGCCCAAGCAGCAATAAAGACCAGGTCGCGCTGGTGGCTCGCGTGGGCGGAACCATCCTTGAAAAAACCGATGCAGGTAAAGCCGCCAAGCCGATGAAAGTGATCCTGCTCGCCGAGCCGGATCATATTAATATTTATGGGCTTTCAAGCGGCGAGATTTACATCACCACGGCGCTACTGAACCGCATGCAGACGGAAGGCCAACTGGCCTCAATGCTGGCGCATGCCGCTGCGCATGTGATGGTGGCCGATGGGCTTGCCGTGTTGCCAGCGAACCCGAAGATTGCCAAGCCCTTGTGGCAGTATCGCCCCGAGGCGGAAACCAAGGCGGATGTGTTGACAATCAAGCTGTTAAGCCAAGCAGGCTATGACCCTTATGCCTTTGGCCGCGCGCTGACTATTCTGGCCGAAGCCTACCATGCAGGGGCCGACGCATCGTTTTTCACGACACACCCAAGCGCGCCCGACCGTGAAAAAGGCATCGAGGCAGCGATTAAGCTCGTGTACCCTGATGGCTTGCCTGAGGTTTTGAGCAAGTAATCTGTCAGTAAGTAGTGGCAGCCTAGAAAACCAATCCGGTCTCGATCAGCAGACGCCCTTGTGCGGATTCGTTGCTGCTTGAGCCGAACTGCGACCCGGCAACCCCATCATCGATCCCCACATACGAGGCTTCGGCGCGTACAAAGAACGCGTCTTTCTGGTATGTCGGGGTGACGGTGAACGACCAGGCACTGCTATCCGCCCCATAGAGCAGGTTTGCGCCGCCGTTAGAATCAATGAATTCACCCCGCGCGGCAATACTGACATGGTCGTTCACAGCATAGCTGGCGAGTAACGCCGCACCGTAAGTTTGCCACCATCGGTGATGCCAATGGAAGCGTCAGCATCAACACTGCTATATTGCAGATAAGGCATCACCGTCCATGGTCCGGTTTTGTGCGTGTAGATGAGGTTATAGATCTGGCTGTTATTTTGCAAAAGCGGCGTATTTGTTGTTGCGCGCGCATCGTCACCCAAATTGCCACCACCTGCAATCGCAACGGTGTTGTTATCATCAATCGTGTAGGTGGCTAAGCCCGTAAGCCAGCTATATTCCTCGGAGTAAAACCCATCATTGAGCGAGACGGAGACGGCGAGTTTATCGGCCGTGAAGTTGGCCTGAATGCCACGGTTGACGGCGTTTTCCTGATTCCATAACAGGCCGCGCTGAATATTGGCGTTCTGGAAGGTGTAGGTGTATTCACCGCCAATCAGGGTCGGCAACTTACCGACGCTAAGGGAGAAGTAGTCCGTCGGCGCGAGGGTGACATACGCAACCGGCACCACGCCATAAAAATCATCGGTGGTGTCATCTGCTTCGATATAGCTGGTGCCAAGGGCAGGGATGGAGTAGCCGCCTGCCTGTACATAAAACTGAAGTAACCCCGAGTTTTTCTGCAAGAACAGTTGCGCGTTGCTGATATCAAGGCGGCTCGAATCATCGGTCGCAGATGCATTGCTTTGCTGGTAGCCAAGGCCGCTGAGCACACCACCAACATGAATGGTGCCAACCGGGCCGGCATCGACCGTCACTGGCTTTGGATTCGCCTTGAGCGTGTTGCCGATGGGTGGAAAGGCCAGTGGCCCGGTGGGTGCATCGGCCGCGAACCCTTGGGTTGATAGTAGAGCCGTGACGCCAGCGAAGAGAAATTTTTTCATAACGCGCTTTCTATTAAAGGTTGTATAATGCTGCATGCATTCACCACTAATAAAAATTAGTGCCGCCTATTCGCGCAAACAAAAAATGGGTTGCCCACAACCTGCGGGTGCAATTATTACAGGGGTTGATGCGGTTATGTAACGTTATGGCGACAGATGGGCGACATCGCTGAAAAAGAGAATGGTGATCTCGATGTGATTGGCTCACCTCGTTCGCCTCCCCTCGGCCTGATGGCCTCGTGGTCGAATACATTCGAACCACACGCTAACGTTATTTTCCAATTTCAGGACGCGCTGTTGCGCTAATGTCCTGAAATCGAAAAATGGTGATCTCGATGTGATTCGAACACACGACCTAGCGTTTAGGAAACGCTTGCTCTATCCAGCTGAGCTACGAGACCGACCATGCAAAACGCTATAGACCGCGCTTGAGGCCGACGCAATATCTGCTGTGTGCAGCGCATGTTGGGGTTTTGACATTTTCAATCATTCTGGCAGTGTCACGGCATGAGCGATTGGATTGAGAGCATCAGTGCCCATGCGCTGGAGGATGAAACGCTAGCGGTGAACGCCTTGCTATCGCAGGTGGCACCGCTTGAGGCGCAGGATGCGACGATTCGCGCCCGCGCCCATGCACTGATTGCCAATCAACGCGCCACCGGGGCGGCCAATACCATCGAGGCGTTCTTGCAATCCTACGGGCTTTCGACCCATGAGGGGATTGCCATGATGTGCCTGGCGGAAGCACTGCTGCGCATTCCCGACAGCACCACCGCCGATGATTTGATTGAGGATACCTTCGCCACCGGCAATTGGAAACAGCATTTGGGCACCAGTGATTCCGCGCTCGTGAACGCCAGCACCTGGGCCTTGATGCTAACGGGCAGTGTGCTGGACCTTGATTCCGGCGATTCGCTCGCCGCGTGGTTTGGTGGGCTTATCAAGCGCTCGGGCGAGCCGGTGATTCGTCAGGCACTGCGCTCGGGCATGAAGTTTCTCGGCAGCCAGTTCGTGATGGGCGAAACGGTGGCCGACGCGATTAAGAACGCGGCTGAGGATGAGAAAAAAGGCTACACGATTTCGTATGATATATTAGGTGAGGGTGCGCGCACGGACGCGCAGGCGCAGGCCTATGTGCAATCCTACCTTGCGGGGATTGAGAAGATTGCTGCTGCATCACGCGCAACAAATTTATTCGAGCGGCCGGGCATTTCCGTCAAACTTTCGGCGCTGCATGCGCGCTATAGCATCACGCAGGCGGACCGGGTGATGGCCGAGCTGCTGCCGCGCCTGAAGGATATCCTGCGCGCGGGGCGCAACGCTAACATCGCCGTCTCGCTTGATGCCGAGGAAGCCAACCGCCTTGAACTTGAGCTCGCGATTTATCAAAACCTGCTCGAGGACCCTGAGTTTGCGGATTTTGCGGGCATCGGCTTTGTGCTGCAAGCCTATCAAAAGCGCGCAGTGCATGTGGCTAAGGCGCTTGGCGCGCTTGCCAAAAAACTGAATCGGCGCATCCCCGTGCGCCTGGTCAAAGGTGCCTATTGGGACAGCGAGATCAAACACGCGCAGGTGATGGGGCTGCCGGGCTACCCCGTCTTTACGCGCAAGGAATATACCGATGTGTCGTACCTTGCCTGTGCGGAGATTTTGCTTGCCCATGCGGCCCATATTTACCCGCAGTTTGCGACCCATAACGCGCTCACGGTCGCAAGCATCATCACCATGGCCGAGCAGCATGGCGTGGCGAGCGATGGCTTTGAGTTCCAGCGCCTGCATGGCATGGGCGAGACCTTGCATGATCAGTTAGTGTCGATTGAGGGGGGCCTTGCCCCCCACGCGATGCTTCCCCCCGCCGCAAGCGGCTCGGCGGAGCCTACGCAAGGAAAAACTTCTGGCTACCGCGTGCGGATTTATGCGCCCGTTGGGGCACATCAGGATCTGCTCGCATATCTGATTCGCCGCTTGCTTGAGAATGGCGCGAACAGCTCGTTCGTCCATCTACTGATGGATAAGGCCACACCGATTGAGGCGCTGACCGTAAGCCCGATGGAACATGCGCGAAGCCATGGCGGGTTGCCCAACCCGCTGACGCCACTACCCGCCCATATTTATGGTGATGCGCGGCCCAACCCGCTTGGGGTGGATATGGGCTATCATGCGCTGCGCACGCCATTTTTAGCAGCGGTAGAAGCGAAATTTGCTGCACCCAAACGCCCACACGACATGGCCGTAACGGATGTCGCGGCATGCATGAAGGCGGCGCAAAAAGCAGCGACCGCGTGGGATAAAACCCCAGTCAGCACCCGCGCGCAAATCTTGCGCCGCGCCGCCGATTTGCTCGATGAACGCCGCGCCGAGTTCATTGCCCTGTGCATGCGTGAAGCGCACAAAACCTACGCCGATAGTGTGAGCGAAATCCGTGAAGCCATCGATTTCTGCCGCTATTATGCAAACGAGGCCGAGCGGGTGTTTACGCCACAAACCATGCCCGGGCCAACGGGCGAAAGCAACGTGCTTTCCTTACATGGGCGTGGGGTCTTTGTGTGCATTAGCCCGTGGAACTTTCCGCTCGCCATTTTCATTGGGCAGGTGGTGGCCGCACTGGTGTGCGGCAATGCGGTGGTTGCGAAACCCGCCGAGCAAACGCCAGCCATTGCTGCGGCGGCCGTGGCATTGCTGCATGAAGCCGGTGTGCCAGCGGGTGCGCTGCAACTGGCCTGCGGCGAGGGTGAAACGATTGGTGCCGCATTGGTGGCCGCGCCCGAAGTGGCGGGCGTATGCTTTACTGGTTCGACTATCGTGGCCAAACATATTGCCCGCGCCCTTGCGAACAAAGACGGCCCGATTGTGCCACTGATTGCCGAAACGGGCGGCATGAATGCGATGATTGTCGATTCCTCGGCACTGCTGGAGCAAGCCTGCGATGATATTATCACCAGCGCGTTTGGCTCGGCGGGGCAGCGCTGCTCGAGCCTGCGCCTGTTGTTTGTGCAAGAGGAAGTGGCGCAGCATTTGCGTGATCTACTCGTGGGGGCGATGGATGAACTACGCATCGCCGACCCGCGCCACCTTTCGACCGATATTGGCCCGGTGATTGACGCGCACGCGCAGCAGCGGCTAGAGGCGCATAGTGCCGCCATGGCGCGCATTGCGCGCTGGAGCCACCGTTGTAAGATTCACTCGGATGCGGTTCCAGCGCGCGTAGCCTCCCATGGCGAGCCCGTAGGGCGGGAGCTCGAGGGCAAAGGGCCCTCGCCAACACTACACTTCATCGCACCGCAGGTGTTTGGTCTTGAATCACCCGCCCAGGTGACGGAAGAAATGTTCGGGCCCATCTTGCATTTCTTCACCTATAAGAGCAAAGAACTGCCCAAAATTCTGGCGCAGATTCATGGCTCGGGCTATGGCCTGACCTTTGGCCTGCACACGCGCCTGCGCAGCAAAATGGAAGAAATATTGGAAGCTATTCCTGCTGGTAACCGCTATGTGAACCGCAGCATGACTGGGGCGGTCGTTGGTGTGCAGCCCTTTGGCGGCGAGGGGCTTTCGGGCACTGGGCCTAAGGCCGGGGGGCCACATTATTTGCTGCGCTTTGTGAGCGAACGCACGACCACCATCAATACCGCGGCAATTGGTGGGAATTTAGAGCTGTTGGCATGACGACCAAAGCGAAACTGCAAAGCACGATTGAAAACGCGATTAGCAAAGCGGACGCGAGCTATTTCTTTGAGGATTACACCAAGCAGGCGCGCGCAGTGATTGCGGCACTTGAGGCAGCGGGCTTTGCGGTGATTTCAAAAAACATTCCAGAAGAAGTGTGGTCGCAGGTGGCCAACGAAATGCGCACGGGGCGGGTGAAACCCGAAGAACATGTGAAGGATGTGTTTAATGTGGCGCTGCGCTTGACCGCGCTGAAATAGTATGGCGTTCAGGCGCCACGCAGGCTTTACGCACCCTTGGTGCTTGCCGACTCGCATCTATTTTGTTTTTTATGTAAAGCGAATGCGAATCGGAATTACTGAATTGCGACGCCTGTTTTCTGCTCGGCCTTAGGCTCTTCCTCGACGCGCTCGGCCCAGGCTTTTGCGCCATGGCTGCGTTGTTTTTGGTTGGCTTTTTCGAGGGCATCTTCATCCACGCCAAAAAGCCTACCCACTTTTTTGCTGACGGGAGCAAAGATATTCTCGCCCGTGAGGGTGTCCCATTTCTGGGCAGCGCCCGGTGCCACCATGCGCCCACCAATGAGAATGCCGTTGCTGATGGCGGCGCCCACCAGCTTGCTTTTGAAAATTTCACCCCATGGGCGGTTATGGCCGCTCATTTTCTGGCCGATGGCACCGATGGGGTAGGCAAACAGGTTCCACACCACGGCTTGCGGCAAGTGGCTCACCTCATGTTCGTAGATCTCGGCGGCATGGGCTTTGGTTTCGGGTGCATCTTCGGCGATGCCTTTTTCTTGCGCCCAATGGCGTGCAGTGCGATTCGCCCCGCCACGGAATGCCCAGCCAAGCAGGGGCTCGAATACTTTGCGGATCCCGTTCATGAAATTTGGGAAGAAACGCTGCACGCCAATGGTCAGCGGGACTGCGGCAAAATCGCCGATGATTTCACCTTTAAGGTAATGCCCGGCCTCGTGTGCGAAGGATTTCAGGGTGATTTTTGGTTTCACGACAGGGTGGTCATGATGATGGTCGTGGCCATGGTCGTGGTCATGCGCATGGTCGGGGTGGGCGCAGCCGACATTGACACCGAATGCGGCGGCGATGAGGGGCTGTAGCACGACATCCGTCGTGCCGCAGGAGAGGGCGTGGTTGATGGTGTAGGCCACATCCTCGGCTTTTTTATTCGCGTCCTTTTCACGCTCCAGTTCGCGCAGCGATTTGGCTGGTTGAGCGGCGGCGCTGGTAACACTGGTGGTTGGTGTGCCCGGTACTTCGGCGGGGGCATGTTCGGGTTTTGGCGCATGTGCGGCGCGGTGCCATGCGGTCGATTGACGCACGGCTTCAAGATAGGCTTCGCCTTCATTCGAACACAGCTCGACAGCGATTTTAGCCGCGGCTTCGCGATCGTGAAGCCAAGTCGCGGCCACCTGATGCACCGCCTCACGCGTGGCGTTTGGCAGGTGCTTGGCAAGGCCTTTCATCAACGCGTCATGCAGTGGGCCATCGGCGGCATAGACGCGCGCCAGCGCATCATGCTCAAGCATGGTGCCTTTGGCCTGTGCATCGATATGCGCGATCACCTGCGGTGCGCCATTCTCAAGATGCAGCAACTCATTGATTGTTTCGGGCAGTTTCACGTCACGCAACGCTGGCACGGCGTGCTTTGCTGCATCAGGGCTCAGTTTTACCAGCTCGGCAACATAGTCGGGGCTGCTCAGTTGTTTGGCGAATTGCTCGGCCTCGGCGGCGCGGCGTTTCATGATCTGCGCCATGGTCTCGTGCGCGGGTGCGGGGCGCGTCTGGTAGCGCGAATCGGCATAAAGTTCGGCTTGCGCTTTGAGCAACGCATCGCCCGCGATGTTGATGACTGCGGGGTCAGTCAGCGTGGCGGCAAGGGCGCGCTGTTCATCCATCAGGGTGGTGATGACGGTGTCGGTGCCTTGGCCTGCGGATTTGGCTTCGCCCAGGCGCGTAACCGCACGCGC
>CAZOFC010000043.1:9484-12839 GCA_964578965.1 uncultured Azospirillum sp. | reverse complement strand
GCTCCGAGGTTGGCGCGCATATCCTCTCGGGTGCGGTGTTTGACCCCATCGCCTTGAACGAGCTGATTCCCGATTGGAAAGCGCTTGGCGCACCGCTGAATGTGCCGGTGACATCCGATCGTTTTAATTTGCTCACGCGCGCGGGCAAATTCCGTCTGCCCACGCCGCCACAAATGAAGAACCACGGCAACTATATCATCTCGCTCGCGAATCTGTGCCGTTGGCTTTCAAGCCAAGCGGAAGCGCTGGGCGTACAGGTATTCGCAGGCTTCACTGGCGCTGAGGCAATCATTGAGGCTGGGGCGGTTAAGGGCATTCGCACTGGTGCGTTTGGTATTGGTAAGCATGGCGAGCAAAAAGCCACCTACCAACCACCGATGGAGTTGCGTGCAAAAATCACGCTGTTTGCGGAAGGGTGCCGTGGCTCACTCAGCCAAAAGCTGATGGATACATTTAAGCTTCGCGAGGGTGTTGAGCCGCAAACCTATGGCATCGGCATCAAAGAGATCTGGCAAGTCGCGCCCGAGAAGCACCAGCTAGGCCGTGTCGAGCACAGTATCGGCTGGCCGATGGACACGATGACGTATGGTGGCTCGTTCATCTATCACCTCGAGGATAACCAGGTGGCGGTGGGCTATGTGGTGGGGCTTGATTATGCGAACCCGCATCTCGACCCGTTCAAGGAATTCCAGCGTTTCAAAACCCATCCGAAAATTCGTCCACTATTCGAAGGTGGCAAGCGGCTCGTCTACGGCGCGCGCGCACTCAACGAAGGCGGCTGGCAATCCATTCCGAAACTCACCTTCCCCGGTGGTGCGTTGATTGGCTGTGCGGCAGGGTTCCTCAATGTGGCACGCATCAAGGGTAGCCACACGGCGATGAAATCCGGCATGCTGGCGGCTGAGGCTGCTGCCGAGTATTTTGGTACAAGTGGTTCTCCAGACTCCCACTCCCCCCTTGAGGGGGAGTCGAATCCGTTTTCGGATTCGGTGGGGGGTGATAAGATGCGAGTATTTCCCCCCACCAAAACTCAAGAGAGTTTTGGCTCCCCCTCAAGGGGAGAGCATGGGCTTGATGCGCCGTTAGCGGGTGAACTTGCATCCTACGAAACTACCCTTCGAAGCTCATGGGTGGGGCAGGAACTCTATGCGGTGCGCAATATTCGCCCCGTGTTCAGGCTCGGGCTTTGGGCGGGGCTGGTGCTCTCGGCGATGGATACGTATGTGTTCAAAGGCCGTGCACCATGGACATTCAAGCATCATGCGGATCACAAGGCGCTTAAGCCTGCCGCAACATCTAAAAAAATTGAGTACCCGCAGCCCGATGGGGTGGTCAGTTTTGATCGGCTTTCTTCGGTCTATTTATCCAACACCAACCACGAGGAAGACCAGCCCGCGCACTTAACGTTACGCGATGCGAGCGTGCCGGTGAACGTGAACCTTGCGCTTTATGATGGCCCTGAGGCGCGCTTCTGCCCGGCAGGGGTGTATGAGTATGTGGAGGCGGGCGAAGGCAAACGCCTGCAAATCAATGCGCAGAATTGTGTGCATTGCAAAACCTGCGACATCAAGGACCCCACACAAAATATCGTATGGGTCACGCCCGAAGGCGGTGGCGGGCCGAACTATCCGAATATGTGATTTCAATCCCAGTTCGTTGGTCTTTTTATGCTTGTTCTTGGAAGAACCCTAAAAAACTGTGACTGCTTTAGCACTTTTCCATCCAAATGTCTTATGAATGATGGGGGAATCCTTGAAAGGCCCTCAGCTAATTTTTTGTGAGGGCATATAATACCTACAGTTTTTTTTAGTTCTTCTTTTACAATTCTTATGGGCTCTATCAAATCGGTATCATTTGATACTACTACCGCAACGTCATAAAGATTTTTCCAGCCATCATTAATGATGTGGCTTGCGATATTCACATCCGACCCTTTTTCTTCCGTGATCAAAACTTGAGCGTACTTTTTAGGATTTGTTAATGGGAATAGGGGTCTTATTTTGGGAGCTCTCAAAAAACTTCCCCAGAACACTTCAATTTCTGGAATCGTTTTTAGTGCACTGATGTAGGCTTGCTGCCTGGCAGATGCACCATTAGAAACCTTATCGGATACCCGTGCACTGTAGTATTTTATTTTTTCGATCTTATTATCGGAAGCAAGAACACTTTCAAAAGCTGCCTTGAGATCTAGCCATTTGTAGGGTGTGCCCTTTAAAGCTCCGTAGTACAAGTTAAAGCCATCGACATATACGTATGTTCGTTTCATATATCCCCACCAAAAAAGGCAAAGGCACCTTGCGGTGCCTTTGCGGCTCGCTGCACGCAACGAGCGGATATAAGCTAATATTACTACCAAATAGTTAATGTCAAGTTAACGCATCAAGAGTTTACCTGGAAGGGTATATTTTTGTGGATTAAGTGACTTGAAACTAGATCGCTTGGTAAGGAATCGGGCGCTTGGTGACCGCATCGGTCACAATTTCGCCGGATTCGAATGCGGCGCCGATGAAGTCAATCCCACGGGCAGGGTCAATCACGCGGCAGGGCTTCACCGTCTTGCCTTTGTATTTGCGAAGTTCCGTAACGGCGCCGCGTAGCTCTGGGTTGTTCTTACTGCTCATGGTATTCCTCGTGGTTTTCCTGCGCGTAACGCGCAATTCATTTGATAGGCGCGGCAATATAATGTAAAACCGCAACCATGCAAGCAAATTCCCACCATGCGGGTTCGCCCGCGCGCAATGCCTTAAAACATCTTGGATTTCAGGGATTTGCTCTGTTGGCCTTGGCGGGGGCGTGTGTAGTTTCGCCGGCCCATGCGAGCCCATCCAAGGCAGTAACTGACCCCACCGCCGCGCATTCAGGCACCGCTGCGGTTGCGCCAGAAAACAAAATGGCCGCGCCAGCAAATGCCGTGCGGCCCGGCCTTGCGGGTAGTTTTCTCTCGGGCCGTTTCGCCAAGCAAAACCAAGATATTCGTGAAGCGGCGCGCTATCTGAACGACACGCTTTCGCATGACCCGAATAACGAAGCACTGCAGCACGAAGCCATGCGCATGAATCTGCTTGCGGGCAACATCGATCAGGCGACGAAGCTGGCAAAAACATTGGCCGAGCGCGGCAGCAACGATCCCGTGATCGCGAGCTTGCGGATGCTAGAGGCGGTGAAAGCAAAAGATTATGCCGCAGCACACGCACGCATCGAAGAGGCGCCGGTAATTGGCCTGTTCGGCTTGATTCGGCCGATTATGCTGGAATGGATTACCCTTGCGCAGGGGGAGAAAAAATCAGCGGTTGATTTGCAGGCCACCATCGATAAGGCCGGGTTTTTTGCTCCCTTCATCCAGTACCATACCGGG
>CAZOFC010000043.1:0-9474 GCA_964578965.1 uncultured Azospirillum sp. | reverse complement strand
ATGCCGTTGGTAACAAAGTCGCGGCCAAAGCGGCGTATCTTAAAACCATCAGCGACCCGGCGATTACCCCCTTTCGCGTGGTTGAAGCGGTCGCGAATTTTTATGCTCGCGAAAATCAGCTCGAGGAAGCGCGGGCGGTCTTTGCTGCGTATGCCAAGGCTAACCCCCAATCGACCCTCGTTGCCGATGTGCCGGAAGTGAACGCCAACCCCGCACCGCTGGTTGCGGATGCGCAGCAGGGCCTTGCTGAATTATTCTTCACTACTGCGAGCATTCTCTTTGGCGAAGATGCGACGCAGGACACATTTTTATATTTGCGCATCGCGCTGGAACTGCGCCCAGACCTTGCCCCCGCACAGCTCATGCTCGCCAATCTCTACGAGAAGGTCGAGGATTATTCCTACGCAATTACCACCTACGATACGATTCCTGAAACGAGCCCATTTCACCGTCGCGCGCAGGTGCGCAAAGCGCTGAACTACGAAGCGCTCGGCGAGCGGCCCAAGGCACTGGCGCTGCTTGATGCGCTTGCCAAACGTTACCCGAAGGACCCCACGCCGCTGATTACCAAGGGCGACATGGAACGCGATGCCAAGCAATATTCGCAGGCAGCGGAGACCTATGGGGTGGCGATTGCGCGTACTGAGCCGCTTTCGGCGAATGATTGGCCACTGCTTTATGCGCGCGGCATCAGCTTCGAGCGGGCAGGCGAGTGGGACAAAGCCGAAGCCGATTTCAAGCGTGCGCTGGTGCTCGAGCCCGAGCAGCCGGATGTGCTCAATTACCTCGCCTATAGCTGGCTGACGATGAACAAGAACCTTACCAAGGCGCGCGAATATCTCGAAATCGCTTCTGCGCAGCGGCCAAACGACGCCCACATCATCGATTCAGTGGGTTGGGCCTATTACCTTTCGGGGGATTTTGCTGCGGCCGTCACGCATTTTGAGCGCGCCATTAATGCGCTGCCGGATGATGCGACGATCAATGAACATCTCGGTGATGCCTACTGGCGCGTGGGCCGTTTGACCGAGGCAAAATACCAGTGGGAGCGGGCGTTGACCTTCAAGCCCGAAAAAGATGTGGCCGAAGGCTTGAAAACCAAACTCGCCAGCGGGCTGCCGGCATTTACGCCACCCGCAGAGAAGGCCCCGGCCAAAGTGGCTAAAACCCCCTCGGCCACGCAGGTGCAGTAGCGTGAATGCGCTGACGCTCAACGCGCCCGCCAAGCTTAACCTCTATCTGCACCTCATGGGGCGTCGGGCTGATGGTTACCACCTGCTTGAATCACTCGTCGTATTCACTGACCTTGCTGATGAACTCATCCTCGACGCGGCGGATGAGTTGTCACTTACCCTCGATGGGCCGTTTGCTTCAGCGGCAGGAGCTACGGAGCATAATTTAGTGCTCAAAGCCGCGCGTGCACTTTTGCGCCATACCCATACGCGCCATGGCGCATACATCACGCTTACCAAGAACATTCCCGTTGGGGCAGGGCTTGGTGGTGGCTCGGCGGATGCGGCGGCGGCTCTGCGTGGCTTGAATACTCTCTGGGGCTTAGGGTTAAGTGATGACGTACTTGCCGGTATTGGCCTCACCCTTGGTGCGGATGTGCCACTATGCCTTGCGGGCAAACCCGCCATCATGCGTGGGATTGGCGAGGAGCTTGCGCCGCTTGAGGCGCCCTTGCCGATGCTGACTGCATTGCTTGTCTATCCAAATACTCCACTTGCCACCCGCGCGGTGTATGAAGCCTCAGCTAAATTGCCCATATCAACTACTGCCCCATGGCACCCGATGATGGGGGATGCGCAATCGTTTCTGGCCTCGCTTGCCCCCACGCGCAACCATCTGCAGCAGGCGGCGATTGGCCTGAATGTGGAAGTTGCGGAAGTATTGCTCGCGCTTGAAACACTGGTGGCGACGCCTGATTTCGTGCGCATGACCGGCAGCGGTGCTTGTTGTTTTGCGCTGTATGCTAATGCGGCGGATGCACAAGCTGCACATGCGCAGATTGCGCGTGAACACCCCAATTGGTTCAGCTGCGTCGCGCGGGTGGGAGCATAAAAAAAGGCCGGGCAATTGCCCAGCCTTTTTCATTTCCCAGTTCAGCGATTACTTGATCGCGTTGACCCGCGCCTCGAGGTCTTCTGGGCTGAGTGCATGCGGGATGATTTCATCGCCAATGATGAGTAACGGCGTGCCCTGCACATGCAGCTTCTCGCCGAGTGCACGGTTCGCAACCAGAATGTCGGCCACTTCTTTTTTCTCGGATTCGGCTTTCACTTTATCCGCATCCATGCCGAGCTCTTTGGCAAAGCCCAGGGCTACTTTTGCATCCGTCCCACGCGCGGGGTTGGTCATCATTTTGGTGTGGAAGTCGAAGTATTTCTCAGGATAGAGGCGGTTGACCGCAAGGGCAATTTTAGCATTCGTTTCCGAGGTTTCACCAAAAATAGGGAACTCGAAGAACACCACGCGCACGGTCGGGTCTTTCTTCGCGAGTGTTTCAAGGCCTTTGAACATTTGCTTACAGACACCGCAATTATAGTCAAAGAACTCGACAATCACGCGCTTCCCATCTTTCGGCCCGTGGTTTGGCGCATCCGCGTTGTTGAACACTTGGTCACGCACGGCGGCATCTTTCAGCGCGTCGCTGGCACGTGCAGCTTTTTTCTGCTGCTCTGCCATCTGGTATTTCTGTACCGAATCGAGAATCAGTTGCGGCTCTTGCGCAATCACTTCACGCACAATCGCTTTCACGGATTCATTATCGCCACCGCCCGAAGTGGCAGGTACCGCGCCAGTTGCGGCAATGACGGACCCACCCAAAGCAGTACCAACCAGTAAACCAATCACAAGCTGTGCGTATTTCATAAGTATCTCCGTTAAATGTTAGCAATATAAGGGCGTGGCTTGCCTACGAACGCAAGTAAAAACCACGTTAGAATAGCGATTCGGCATTTTTCTGTTTTTCGCGCTGCGCTTTTGCCGCGCGTTCAAGGTCATCAAGCTGCAGGCTCAAGGCGCTATCATCGGCGGCATCGCGCCGTGCACGGGCCACATGCTGCAGCACGCTTTCATAATCGCCACTGAGCAACGCTTCTTCCGCCAGCGCTTCATACGAGCGGCCAAGCTTGCCCTGTTGCCCATAGGCGATGGCCAGCTGCCGCCACGTGGCGGCATTACTATCATCGAGTTCAATCGCGCGCTCGAGCAGCGGGATGGCGACATCCAACCGTTTGCGCTGGTTGAGGGCGATGAGGGCTTTGGCCTGTTCGGTTAAAATCAAAGCAGAGTCGGGGGCAAGGCTGCTCGCTTTGGCATAGGCTGCCGCCGCCTCCTCGGGCTTACCGTTCTCAAAAAGTATTTGCCCTTTGGTGTCATAGAAATAGGGGTCTTTGGGGTATTCCGCAATCAGACTGTTGATGCCAGCAAGCGCCTGCGCGAATCGGCTGCGTTTATATTCGGCAATCGCGCGCGCGTAACGTGCCGCGACGGATGTATCACTGACCGGATAGCGCTGTAACGTCGCGTCATAACTCTCGGTGAACGCAAACAGTTTGGCAAGCATGCGCGCATGCATGGCATTGAAGGCATCGGGGATTTGGTCGGGCGGGGTCGTGGATTCCTGCAAGTGATTACGCATAGCGGCGATGCGCTCGCTGCTGAGCGGGTGGCTAAGCAGATATTTATCGCGGATGCCAAGGCCAGATTCCCGCCTGCGCAATACCTCGAACATATCGAGCATGCCGGTGGCGGAGATGTTGGTTTCCTCCAAAAAAGTCAGCGCAGCCTGATCCGCGGCCTGCTCGTTCTGGCGGATGCTGGTGAGGAAACTGCGCCCCGCGATGTTCTGGCTGCCCGAGAGAATCCCGGCACCGACTTGCCCGCCGCCGCCCGCCGCTGCTGCTGCTCCTAAAATCACACCGATGATGTTACCCACCGTGGCACGCGATGCTTTTTGACGTAGCTGCGATAAATGCGCGCCTGAAATATGGCCGGTCTCATGCGCAATCACGCCAATCAGCATGCCCGGGGTTTTTGCCTCACGAATCAGGCCAGTATGCAAAAAGATATTGAGCCCGCCCGCAACAAACGCGTTCACCTCCGGGCTGCCGACGATGAATATACGCACGCTATCGGGCGGGATATCGGCGGCTTGTAAAATCGGCGTGGCATAGGCGCTCAGCGTATGCTCGATCTCGGCATCACGAATGAGGCCAGCCTGTGCGCTAAACGGAAGAACCAGCGCGCCGAGGAGCGCAATGATGCGGCGTACGGTTGGTCGGCACTCTGGCAGTGTAGCCATTCATGACCTGCTTATCGCTTAGCTTTCTAACACGCGGCTCCACCAGCCTTTTTTCTTCGTGGCCCCATCCGTGCCACTTGATTGCGACACAATGGGTGAAGCAATCGCAGCCGGGTTGGTTTGCTTTTCGCTCAGCGGAATCACCGAGGGGCTGCGCGCAGGCTCTGCCGCGCTTGGCCCACTCGAATAACTGCTCGGTGTTGGCGCATCGCTTGCCGCTGTGACTGGCTCACGATATTCACCCGAGGCGTTCACCGGGTTGCTGATGCTACCTTCCTCGCGGCGCGGCTTGCCATCGCGGTTGCGGTTACGACCACCACGGCGGCCACGGCGGCGGTTACGGTCCGCCCGCTCGATGGGTTGGCCATTTTCGTCCAGTTGCACGGGTGCGGGCGCTTCGGCTTCCCCATTCACGGCTTCGGCCACTTGCGCCGGGTCACGCGGGGTGCGGTCCGGGCGGTCACCACGGTTGCGGTCGTTGCGGTTACGGTTACGACCACCGCGCTCGCGGCGTGGGCGGTCACCATTACGCGGTTCGCGCGGGCCACGCGGCGCGAATTCAACATTGTCGCCTTCGCTTGGGGCGGTGCCGATGACTTCATCGTCGTCCGGGTTCACGGAATCGCTGACGTAATTTTCATCCTCAGGCGAGGTGATGACGGCCTGATCGAAATTAATGACGTTGCCCGCACCACCACGACGCCCACGGCGTGCACCACCGCGGCCACCGCGCTGGTGCTGCTGGTTGGGTTTGCTCGCCTCATGCGTGATTTCTTTGCCATCCGCCGTGATTTTGACCAGGCGATGGTTGCCAGTGATGATGCTCGCATCCATCAGGATGGCAACGGAGACATTGTACCGTTGCTCAAGCGATTGCAGGGCCGCGCGTTTATCATTCAGCAAATAGAGCGCCGCTTCAGGGTGTGTGGTCACGCGCAGGGCGGTGTATTCACCCGTTGCCGCTTCTTTCTCAAGCGTGCGGATGATCTGGATACCCACCGTTTCCACGGAATGGATATAGCCCGTGCCGCGGCAATGCGGGCACATCACGCCCATGGCTTCCGAAATCGAGGGGCGCAGGCGCTGACGCGACAGCTCCATCAGGCCGAAGGTGCTGATGCGCCCGACCTGAATTTTCGCGCGGTCGGCCTTCAAGGCATCCTTCATCGCGCGCTCGACGAGTTTGCGGTTTTTGCCATAGCCCATGTCGATGAAATCGATGACGACAAGCCCGGCAAGGTCGCGCAGGCGCAGCTGACGGCCAATTTCCATGGCGGCTTCGATGT
The DNA here is from genome assembly GCA_964578965.1 of uncultured Azospirillum sp. GTDB lineage: Bacteria > Pseudomonadota > Alphaproteobacteria > Rickettsiales > UBA3002 > QFOX01. The sequence goes on along the minus strand of CAZOFC010000043.1, from coordinate 3,879 downwards.
TGGTTTTAATCGCCGTTTCCTCGACATTGCGCTCGGTGGTCGAGCGGCCAGAGTTCACGTCGATCGAAATCAGTGCCTCAGTCGGGTGAATGACGAGATAGCCGCCCGATGGCAGGCGCACTTGCGGCTCAGTCATCGCGGCGAGTTGGTCTTCAACCCCCGCATAGGCGAAAATCGGCATCGATTCTTTATAAAGCTTCACGCGCGCCGCGTTGCTTGGCATCAGCATACGCATGAAATCTTTAGCCTCATTATGGGCGGCTTCACCTTCGACGATTACTTCCTCAACATCATTGGTGTAAAGGTCGCGCAGCGAGCGTTTAATCAGGTTGCCTTCTTCGTAAATGAGGGCAGGGGCGGTCGAAGCCAGGGTCTGCTCGCGAATCTGGTTCCACAGCTTCACGAGATATTCGTAATCGCGGCGAATTTCGGCCTTGGTGCGGTCAATCCCCGCGGTGCGGATGATGACACTCATCCCCCGATGGGTGCGCATTTCGGCGGCAATTTCCTTCAAGCGGCGGCGGGTTTCGCGGTCGGTGATCTTGCGGCTGATGCCACCCCCTTTAGGCGAATTTGGCATAAGTACCGCAGCGCGGCCAGCGAGCGAAATGAAGGTCGTCAGCGAGCAGCCTTTGTTTCCGCGCTCTTCCTTGATGACCTGCACCAGCACGATCTGGTTGCGCTTGATGACTTCTTGAATGCGGTAGCGGCGGTGGAATGCCCCGCGCGCAGGGCGGTTGCCGCGATTACGTGTTTCTTCGCTATCTTCGGCGGTGGTTTCGCGCTCAGCGGTACTGTCCTCGGCACTGGTGGCCTCGGTGTTCATTTCATCCGGCGTGAAATGCTCCTCGGGCAGGGGGTCGGAATGGACGGCAAAGTTCTGGGCCATCAGCGGTTCAACCGCATAGGGTGCGTTCGCCTCAGGTTCGCTGTCAAAGCTATGGGCGGGAACCTCGACCGGAGGAAGCTCACTTAAGGTGCTGGCCATCGAATGTTCGGCACCCGAGAATTCATTCATCGCCATCACGGTTTCACTTTGCGCGTGGCTTTCGCCGCCTTGCTCATCCGCCTGCTCGAACTCTTCGTCCTCAGACTCGCCTTCGGCAGGGCCGCGGCCACTACGGCGGCGCGCTTCACGGGCCGCTTGTTCGCGCTCGAAGGCTTCTTCCTCGGCCGCTTCTTCGGCTTCGGCTTCAGCGATCTGTTCGGCGAGGAGGGCCTGTTTATCTTCCGCCGTTAGTTGGTAATAGTCCGGGTGGATCTCAGAAAACGGCAAAAACCCCTGTTTGCCACCACCATATTCGACAAATGCCGCTTGCAGCGACGGCTCGACGCGGGTGATTTTGGCAAGGTAGATATTTCCTTTATTCTGGGCTTTGCTCGAGGTGACAAAGTCATAGTCATAGACTTGGTCGTTATCGAGCAACACCACGCGGGTTTCATCCGGGTGGGCCGCGTCAATCAGCATGCGTTTGGTCATAGTAGTCTCCTGTTCACGCGCTGGCACGCATACTCAGGTATCACCACAGGGACAGGTTAGCGCCAAAGGCAGCGCTACCGTAGGTTTCGCCATGCAGGGTGCAACGCGTGGCTGCGTCCCGTTTCTAGCGTTAGCCAAACCAAAAGCCCATCAGCCGCGCGCGAGCGCGTCGTCCGTGATAGGGGGGTTAAGGTGTGTGTGTGTGATACCATAGCAGCGTGCGACAGCGCACTTTCATGTTCAAATGTTAATCATACCCTGCTGCGCTCCCTGAGCTTGACGTGTCATGCACGCCCCAGGCCGCAACCGAATTTCGTTTCGTGAGGGGAGTATAGGGGTGATGGGAGAGGGGGGCAAGAGAATTTGTTTGTTGGTTATTTTGCCTGGGGCTCAAAAGTATTATCAAAACGATTTTTATCGCTGAAAAGAGACCTTGTTGGTTTTCTGATCCAGGCGAAATGCCGATAACGACTTCGATAAAGATTCTCTGACCTCGCCGGGAGAGATTTTTCCGGACACTAACATAGCAGGTGGCTCGGACTTACTAGACCATTTTGTGCTGCGTTTTGCCTCAGGGAATGCGTGTTTCACAATGGCTTCAGAGTATTCGCTGGAACAAAAGACGGCGGTATACTGCTTCGCAAAAAAACCATCACTTATAACGCGACGAATCCTAAAATCTGCGATTCCGATTCCGGCTTGTTGCGCCGTGAGGACGGTCTCGGCACCGGGCGGGGCTTTGCCTTGATGAAGTGGCGCAGCAGGACTAGTGGTAGGCTCTCTGTCGGGAATCGGAGGGGGCCCATCCTTGGGTAGAGGTTCAATTTCCGCTGGGCGACTATTTACTTCTGGAACTTTCGGGATTTCCAAATTTTTAGAACCAACGCGCTTTATCTGAACCGCGGATGTTTCAGCTTTTTCGGCGATTGCTCGCAGATGCAATTGCTGTTTGGCAGAAATTACAAGAGATTGATCTTCAAGGATAGCTTTGAGGGCGCTTGCCAACTCATGACCACTCAGCCCTTCACTTATCAGAAATGCGTCCGTATCCTTCATGAATTCAAGAGCATCTCCGTGGGATAGCAGGAATTTGATCGTATCTTCGGCATAATGAACGCATAGCTCACTGGCGATAAAATCGCGCATTTCTCTGAATTTTTTTTCTAAACCTTGTTGTTCGTGCGACGTATTTCTTGAATCTGTGAAGATTAAGGCAATAAGCTTTTCCGCGATTAGCTTAACATCAGCATCCTTCTCGTCATGAAGTGATTTACACGCTGCATCAGGTTTCCCTTGTGACACCTCTGAAGCAGTCTTATCAAGCCATGCCAATACGCCCGGAGGAAGTTGATATTCTTGGGCCAGAGAAACTTTTTCAGGAAATGAATAACGCCGCACAAACTGAGATAATTTCTGTCTAATTAACTCAACTTCAGTCTGGTTATCGGATGTGAAGTCGTTCATTGCAGGTTTCCGTCTAAGTGTCTTCTAAAGATTAGTTATTTTACATGATTTTTGATGCTCGCATTGTGACAGTTTCGTGAAAAACAGCGAACCATATCCGGGTGGGGACAACATCGCGACAAGGCGTTGCTGAGGTTTGCAAAATAGGCTATCACCCTGCGATGGGTCGATATTTTTTCATTTTACTGCAGTTCTTTTTGCTGGCGCTGGCAAGCCCAGTTCAGGCCCAACCCGTCACAGCACTTACCGGTGTTTCGGTCCAAATAAGTGAAAATGGCACCGAAACCGTGACCTTCAAAGGGCAGGGTGCAGCGGCACCGCGCAAGGTCTTTACCCTCGCCAATCCCCACCGGGTCGTGATCGACATCGACCGCGTGCCGCCCATCCTGCTCGCGCTGCCCAAAAATTACTCAGGCAAACTGATCAAGGCCATTCGCTTCGGCCAGTTCGATGCCACCACCTCGCGCATTGTGCTTGATTTAAACGGCCCTGTCAGCGTTGCCCCAGCGGATGTTCAGGGGGCTGCATTTGCGGTGACGTTGACTGCATCAACCACCAGTGGCACTTCAGGTGTCACGCAAGAAGTGAAGCCTAAGCCATTGATTGTCATTGATGCGGGGCATGGCGGTGATGACCCCGGCGCGCTAGGCCTGCATAAAACCTACGAGAAAGATGTAACGCTTGGCTTTGCCCGTCACCTGCGCAAAGCGCTTCTGGCCACCGGCCGTTACCGCGTGGCCCTGACGCGTGACGATGACCGCTTCATTCGCCTGCCCGACCGGGTGGCGATCGCGCGCAAGGCGAAGGCGGATATGTTCATCTCGCTACATGCGGATTCGAACCCAAAACCCGAGGCACGGGGGCTATCGATTTACACCCTATCCGAAACCGCGTCGGATGATGAAGCAGCAGCACTCGCCGAACATGAGAACAAG
>CAZOFC010000042.1:0-12887 GCA_964578965.1 uncultured Azospirillum sp. | reverse complement strand
GACCAGAAGGTCAATTGCTCCATAGTCATTTTCCGTGAGTGTCGTGAAATCGCCGTGCAGTGGCACATCCGGGTAATGATGCGAAAGCACCGCGCGGGCGAACGGATCGATTTCGGAAAACCCCGCCGCCTCAAATCCAAGCGGATGCCACGCTACCGTCGCTGCCTCAATGCCGGAGCATACCGACAAATAGCGAATGGGTTTGGCATCCATAGGGTGTGGCCGAAGTCAACAGAATGATGGGTTTATGCGGTTGATTTATCATGCGCTGCATCGCTTATAACCGTTGCTATACCTCGCATTCGACGCATTCATGCATGTGTCCACATGGACATTAACTCGAACACAAAGGAGCATTTATGATCATCCAACTCACCGATAACCAACGCGCCATCATCGAAGAATCCACTCAGACGAAATATAATGATGTACGCGAGCTTGAAGCTCTCAAACGGCTTGGGCCGCCCATCCGTGAAAACATTATTAAGGGTATGCTAAAGCGTGGTTTGCTTGAAATCCGCACTGATGAGGATGGCGGCAAGCTCACCCTGGTCAGCGACATGGGCTACGCTGCCATTGGCAAGGCCGCAGGCGAAGCACCTGAGACTAAGGCCACCGAGAAGGTAGCCACCGATGCGCCCAAACAATCCAAGCAGCAAATCATGATTGACCTGCTTAAGCGCAAGGAAGGTGCCACACTGCATCAACTCTCCGCCGCCACCGGCTGGCAGAAACATTCTGTGCATGGCGCGATGGCCGGAGTGCTTAAAAAGAAACTTGGCCTAACCATCGCATCCGATAAAAACCGTGACGGCGAGCGGATATACCGCATCGCCTGAATCAGCCTCCGCGCTCGGAATGAAGGTCGGCGAATGTCCGGCCTTCTTCTTCATGGGTGGCTTCCTTGCCGGTAAATTCCTGCCAGCGGCGGATGATGACATCGCAATATTTAGGGTCGAGCTCGATGAGGCAGGCAGAGCGGCCGGTCTTCTCGCAGGCGATGAGCGTCGAGCCGGAGCCGCCGAACGGGTCGAGGACGATGTCTCGGCTCTTGCTGGAATTCTCGACTGCACGCTGCACCAGCTCGACCGGCTTCATGGTGGGGTGGAGGTCGTTCGAGACGGGCTTATTGAAAAACCACACATCGCCCTGGTTGCGCGCGCCGCACCAGAAATGCGCCGTGCCTTCTTTCCAGCCGTAAAGAATCGGTTCGTACTGACGTTGATAATCGGCGCGGCCCATCGTGAAGGTGTTTTTTGCCCAGATGATGAAGGTCGACCAGTGACCGCCAGCTTTGCGGAAGGCGCTTTGCAACGTGTCCAGTTCCGAGGATGACATGCAGATGTAAATCGCGCCCTTGCATACGGCGACAAAATTGGTGCAGGCCTCCAGAAGAAATTCCTCAAACTCGGCACCAAGATTATCATTTTTGATGGTGCGCTTGTTTCCGCGCATTTTGTCTTTCGCAGTGGCACCGTAATTCACATTGTAGGGTGGGTCGGTAAATACCATGTCGGCAAGGCTGCCGCCTAGCACGCGATCCACCGCATCGAGCTTAGTGGAATCGCCGCAGAGCAAGCGGTGCGAACCGAGCAGCCACAGATCCCCGGGCTTGCTGATTGCAACGGCTTCCACCACCGGCACGGCATCGTCTTCGGTTGCACCAACTTCTGTCATGGGGGCGAGCAGTTTATCCAGCTCATCATCGCTGAAGCCCATGATATCGAGGTTAAAATCTTCCGCTTGCAGGTCGGTCAGCTCCAGCCGCAGCATTTCTTCGTCCCATCCGGCATTCATGGCGATGCGGTTATCGGCGATAATCAGCGCGCGCTTTTGCGTCTCGCTCAAATGCGCGAGCATGATGGCGGGGACTTCTTTCATGCCCAGCCGCTGCGCCGCCAGAAGCCTGCCGTGGCCAGCGATGATGCCTTGGTGCTGATCAATCAGGATTGGATTTACAAATCCAAACTCCGCGATGGAGGCCATGATCTGTGCGATCTGTTCATCCGAGTGGGTACGCGCATTGCGCACGTAGGGAATCAGCCGCTCGATGGAATAGCTGGTGATGGAAAGATCGGTCATGGTGTTCTCAAGGTGCGAACCGAGTGCGAACTGCGAACCCGGATTTTATACCTATCGCTAAAAAAGTGGCGCGGCTTTGCCCCCCGCATACGTTCTATGCACGGGGAGGACCCGTGGCTTGCCGTAAGCGTTTGATATGTGGGAGCGTGCAAAGCCGCGCCGAGCGCAGGGAGTAGACAACAAAAAAACCCGCTGTAAGGGCGGGTTTGGGCGAACAGAATTGTTCGACTGTGCAAAAATCTATAGCATCTAAGTGCACCTGCTGTCAACGGCGAGGTTCGCGCAAACGTCTGAATGACTCCACCAGTTCGTCCAGTGCTTCACGCAGGCGGATGATGCCATAGCCTTTGCGCCAGCCGCGCGCGGCTTCATATTCGTTCAGCCCTTCGCCGTGGCAACAGATCTCCTGTACCATCTTGCGTGACTCGTGATTCAAACGGCGCATCAATCGTTCATGCAGGTTCAGGGCTTCGATCTGTATCTCCAGCGGGTACGCACCCACGTTGATGCCCTTATCAAACACCATCGGCACCAGCTCACGCGACATGCGCGGCTGCGCTTTCTCGTAGTTGCAAGCAATGCGGTCGGCGGCGCGGTACTGCGCGTCACTGATGCCACGGCGATGCTGTTCACCGATGCCGCTTTCCTCATCGATCTTGTAGAGGCGGTGGTATTTATCAATCGGGCGTTTGTCGCGCACCCGCGTGGCGGTGCTCTTGCGGTCGAGATATACCGTCTCCAGCCGCACCTTGGCCTGAAATTCGGGCGTGCCGCGATCCGCCTCCAGTTGGATGGCAACCTGCTGCTGGCGCGGTTTACGTTGTTTCTTGCCCATCACCGAAGCCCCATTGCATAGACTTCTTTGGCAAAATACTTCCAGCTGCGCGGCGGCTCACTATGTGTCTGCAGGTTACGCAACAGCAGCTCAGCGATGACGGGCAGGATGTGCTGGAAGGGATCGATGCCGCTATCAATCCATTGGCGGATGATTTCGTAGTCACCGGGCGGCTGAAGTTTATGCTGCGTGAATATTTCCACGAGCTTGGCACTGAATGCCCCGGCATCCTGTTCACTGAACGGATGGCGAAGTTGTCCACAATTTCTGCCGAGCCTATCTGATCTATTATTCTTAAATTTAGATATAGATATAGATAGCAGATGCGAGGTGATGTGGTTCGCATCCGCGCTTGCATCTGCGAACAATGATGGTTCGGATGTGCTTCGCATATGCGGCGGCGATGCATCCGCATAACTCATCACATTGTTTTTATTCGATTCACCTTGCCATCTGGCATGGGCGTTTTGCCGTTTGCTCTCGCGTTTGCCTTCGGCCTTTTGGTACTCATGGATTAAACGCTTCTGAGTGAGCAAGTGTGGGGGGTGTTTTTGTAAAAATACCCCCAGGGTCTCGCGTATCTTTTTCCACTTATTCACATGCAAACCGAGCAGCCGCGACAGCTCCTTATCGTCATCACGCAGATAGCCGCCGCGCATCCACATGAAGCAAAGTAGCCGCATATACGCGCCTTGCTCTTCAAGCGACAGGTGCTGGGTGTCGGCCAGATAGGCTTCGGCATAAAACGGCATGTAAAAATGCTTGGTCATAATGCCTCCACTTCGGGAAGCGACATGAGCAGCTCAATGATTGCACCGATCACTGAGGCAGGCGATCCATCCGGCGCGCGCGGCAGCGAATCAAAAAGCGCATGCGGTGATGCAAAACGCTGTAACAGATGCGAGATCAATACGCAGGCATCCTGCGTGATGTGATATAGAGCGCTGTCCGGGCGCGGGCCGTTCAGCCATACTTCACCAATGCGTCCGTTTTGATAAAAGCCGATGGTAATCTGATAGAGCACACCCTCGAACGCCAGCTCAATGCTCTGGTTTTTCCTGCGAGGGGAGAGTGGCTGGCGCTCGTCGGTCATGCTGCATCCGCTTTTTCTTTCGCTGGCAGGAAGCGTTTGCGGAGCGCGAACTTTGGATCGAGCAAGGCCTGCACATCGGGTGGAACATTTTCGAGGTCGTAATAATCATCGGGGCGGACAGCGCCCATTGTGATGAAGTAAATGCGTACCACCACGTCTGGGTCTAAAATGCGGCCATGCTTGATGTGGCGATTAATGGTCGAGACAGAACAGCCGACCATCTGTGCGAGTTCGGACTGCTTCATTCCCACTAATTTGAGCCAATGGTGCAATTTCATGACCACTAATTCGCACTAAATGCAATTTTCTGTCAATGGGATTTTTCCGCTAAGGACTTGACAGGATTTTGCCGTTGCGGTAAAAAGCGGGATTATGACCACAAACAACATCGCATACCTCCGCAGACGGCGGAATATCACGCAAAAGCGGCTGGCCGATATGATCGGCATCCCGGCCTCTACCCTCAATCGTATTGAGACGGGCGAAACAGAAGGCTTTGAGAAGTACCGCGCGCTGCTTGCCAAGGCGCTCGGCTGCAAGCCTGAATCGCTGGATGCATCTGAGTTAGAGCTGCCAAGTACGCCCATCACCGGCTTCGTCAAATACAAAACCTTCATCAAAGAAATCCCAGAAAAACAGCGCGAGACCGTGGATGCTATTTCTGGCCTTCCCGATACCGCCGAGGCGCTGAAAATCAAGACATCCGACCTTGTGCCGTATCATGGATCGAACGATCTGCTGTATTTTGATGGCGTGCCGCAGGCCAATGAGCGGCTATTCATTGACCGCGAATGCATCCTGACGCTCGACACTAAGAAGCGCGGCGAACGGCTATTGGCTTGGGTTTCCAAAGGCAGCAAGGAAGGCCATTACATCTTGCACCCGCAAGGCGGAACGCTGATGATGGATGTAAAAATTCTTGCAGCACACCCCGTCCTGCACATCAAGCGCGCCTAAGCCTCATTCTTTGCCGATGCGGCAATAAACCACTGTATTTTCATCAAAATATTTTCTCCTAACGCAATTTTCCTATAGACAAATAATTGCGCTATCTGCTACCGACTCCTACCCATAAGCAACTTTATGGGAGGCAATTCACCGATGGCTATAAAAGAAAAATTGCAGAATTGGCTTGCTCGGCTGACATGGCAGCAAGCATTTCACCTCATCATCTCCAGTTTCTTTATGCTGCTGTTCGCCGCATTCTTCGACTGGTTGATCATCAACTGGATCAGTGGATGCTGTGAAGGCGGCGTGTGCATTCCTGAATGGGTCTATCCCAGCTGCAAATTAGATGGAGGCAGCCATGATTGATGAAAATGATGTCAATCAATACGCCGCCAGTCAGCTGCTCATGCTCCGCCAAACCACTGGCATCAGCCAGAAACGTCTGGGCGAAGAAGTAGCGTTATCGCCGCAGCAGGTGCAGAAATACGAGCGCGGCCATAATCGTCTGTCAGTCGGCAAGGCGATGCAGTTCGCCGAAGCGTTCGATGTATCAATCCTCGTCTTTTATCCGCCACGCGGTGATTGTCATGCCACCGAGCCGGTGCCACTCCCCACCGTTCGCATTCTTCGGCTGCTCGCGCGCATTCCTACGGAATGTTATGAGGAGGTCTATCAGGTGGTGAAAGCCATCGCCAATATCACCACCCGCGACGATGTGGGGGAATAAGCATGGCAACCATCGACCTCGACAATCTCCAAGCCACCGACATCACGCCCACGCTCAACGCATTGCATCGGTTTTTCATGGCGCATGGCATCACCGTGGTGACGGACAATCTTTTCCTGAAGCCGGAGCATCTGGCGCGGCGGTGGGAGCTATCGATCAGCTGCCTCAACAACTGGCGCTTCACCGGCGGCGGGCCGCTCTACATCAAAACCGGCCCCGGCCCGAAAGCCAATGTGCGCTATCCCATTCTCGGCGCAGGCGGCGTGTTGGAGTTCGAGCAGCAGCGTTGCTTTCGCTCCACCACCGAGGAATCGCAACGGTTGGTGGCATCCAGCGAATGCGACAGGAGTCAAGCGGTTTAGATGGCTGGAATCGCTCATAAATTCGTTGATGTTCAACCCCTTAAGAGCGGTAGTGACCCTGTCATAACCACTGAAAGGAGCGAACCATGACAGCAAAACTTACCAAAAAATCCATCGACGCATTTGAGGCAACCGGCAGACTAGAATATCTGTGGGATGCGGAGGTGAAAGGATTCGGTGTCGTCATCACGCCCGCTGGCAGCAAATCCTTCATCCTCAATTACCGTAACCAGGACAACCGCTCACGGCGCAAAACCATCGGCAAGTATGGCCATCTCACGCTTGAGCAGGCGCGGGATTTTGCCCGCGAGCTGACCTATCGTATCGCCAAGGGCGAAGATCCGGTGCAGCAGGACGAAATGCAGCGCAGCCAGCCCACGTTTGAGGAGGTCGCTAAGCGATTCCTTGATGACCACAGCTCCATACGCAGCCGTCCTGCCACCCACGCCAGCAATGTGCAGATTCTGGCGCACATGATCCTGCCGCATTTTGGCAAGATGAAAATCCGCTCCATCGAGCGCAAGGATATTTACGATTACCTTGCCAAAAACCGCCATCGCCCCATCGGTGCCAACCGTTCACTCGCCGCAATGTCATCTATCATGAGCAAGGCTGAGCTATGGGGTTACCGCGACCGCAACAGCAATCCATGTTTCGGCGTGGAACGCTTCCCCGAAAACCGCCGTGAGCGGTTCCTGAGCGAACAAGAATTTGCGGCGCTGGAATCGGCGATGCAGCGCGCCGAGCGCAATCTCACCGAAAGCCCGCATGTGCTGGCGATGTTCCGCATCATGATGCATACGGGGTGTCGCCCTGGCGAGGCGCGTCACCTGAAATGGGATTATGTCGACCTGAACACCAGAATCATCCGCCTGCCCAAAGAAGCCACCAAGGAAAAACGTCCCAAAACGCTCTTCATAACGCCGTATCTCGAAGGGGTGCTGAATAATATCCGCCGCATGGAGGGAAATCCTTATGTGGTGGTGAGTGAACGCAATGATGGCAAGCCGATTATGGATGTGAAAAAACCGTGGGATCGCATCAAGAAGGCGGCTGGCATCACCACTGAATTGCATCTGCATGATTTGCGGCACAGTCACGCCAGCATGGCCAACGCGCTGGGCTACTCACTACCGATGATTGGCGCGCTTCTCGGCCACACGCAGGCGCAGACAACGTTGCGTTACGCCCACCTTGCCACCGACCACCTGCGTAAGGCAGCGGAGGACATCAGCAGCCGCATCGCTAACGTTGCCCAAACCACCGCACCGATGCCGCCGCACGACAAACCACGAGCAAACCTGCGGATGGTGAAGTGAGACGCACAAACTATTTGGTTCTTGCTGACTTTTTAACAGACAGATGGTAATCTTCGCGCATGGTTAAAAGCAAATACACATTCCACGAGGATTTCAGCGGATCGGGCATGGCTCGGCTCGGCTTAGGTGATGCGTGGCAATGTGTTCGTGCCTGCGACATTGATGTTAAGAAATGCCGCGCATACCGTGAAAACTTCGGAGACGAGCATCTGCATGAGGGCGATATCGCCAATGTGAATGTGCTTGGCGCAAAGCCTGCGCGCCTTGCTTGGGCAAGTTTTCCTTGTCAGGACACATCGCTGGCTGGCGGTTATGCGGGACTTGCCGGTGAGCGCAGCGGCATGTTCTGGGCATGGATGCGTATCGTCGAGGGCATGGCCACTGCAGGAAAGCCGTTCGATATCGTATGCGTTGAAAACGTGCGCGGGTTGTTAACCTCCAATGCAGGCACTGACTTTGCTGCCATCTGCGAGGCTCTGGCTAAGGCTGGTTATTGGATCGGGTCGGCAGTGATTGATGCCGCCGATTTCTTGCCACATAGCCGTGAGCGTCTTTTTGTGGTGGGGTTACGCCTAGATAATCGCCATATCGGAGATATCGCTGCAAAAGTTCCTAACCCATACTGGCATCCTGAGTCCATGCTGCGTGCCTATGAACATCTCACCAAGCGCGCGCGGGATAAATGGTTCTGGCTCGAAATGCCGAAGCCTTCTGCTAAACGCCTAACGCTTGAAGACATCATCACCGATCAGGCCGAGGGTGTAGAGTGGCACACCGCCGAGCAGACCAATCGTTTGATCGGCATGATGTCAGAAGAAAATCGTCGCAAACTCCGCGAACAACAGGCCACTGGCAAACGTTCCATTGGCACGCTGTATAAACGCGTTCGCAATGGTGAGCAGCGCGCCGAAGTACGTTTCGACGGTATCGCGGGGTGTCTGCGTACTGCCACAGGCGGCAGCAGCCGCCAGACTGTGATGATCGTGGAAGGTAAGAAGGTTCGTTCGCGCTTGCTTGCCCCCCGCGAGGCCGCACGCCTCATGGGGCTGCCAGACCATTATAAATTGCCGCAGAAATATAATGATGCGTACCAGCTATGCGGCGACGGGGTTGCTGTGCCGGTCGTGCGTTTTCTCGCAAACACTGTATTTGAGCCAGTTTTGGCACGGATTGACGCATCCACTGCCAAAAATTCCTTAGTTTTAGCAACCGCATAATCCGTTGTAGCGGACTGAAAATAAATCGGTTAATCTCTGCCGATTATGTCATCAAACTCACGTTCGCCATCCTCCGCCATCGATACTGTCGAAATGCCTTTCGACACCAATGCTCTGCGCAAAGGTTTAAAGTCATTCCTCGATCAGCCGGTAAGCGATCCGCGCGCGCCCAACGTCAAGCGTTTGGGCGGCTATAAGTTCGGCGTATATGCGTTTTATGATTATGATGATGAGCCGATCTATGTCGGCCAGACCCGCGAAAAACTCTCTGGCCGCATCGGCAGGCATCTCACCAACCAGCGTACCGACGCGGTGGCAATGAATGTGCTTGATCCCTACGAGGTTTATGCCGTGGCGGTATGGCCGTTGCCAGAGTTCGAAGCGAGGTCGGGAAGTGATGCCGAAGTGAAAGCGCACCTTAACGCGCTCGAAGCTGCCGTATTCAATCAGCTGATGAAAGAATCAAAATTCAGTGCTGTATTGAATGAGAAAATTCCACTCTTCGGTAAAGCAATTAAACCACCCAAACCCTATAAGGGCGTGATCATCAGCGATGAGGTGCGGGAAATTCGTGGTCACCCCGATGTGCGCCTTGCGCGCCGTGCTGCCACCATTGCCCGCCTGTCGCAGGTGATATGCGAGCGCGGCGACGTTCAACCCGGACTGCGTCGCACGCTGCTGGTGCAGGCGGAGCGGTTGATGTGGCTTGCCAAGGAGCGTTACAAACCGTTTGAGGCACAAGCCATCGCGGAAGATGCCACCAAAGATGATGATTAAGCCCTGCAGGAGTTAACTTAATGAATGCAGCACGCGATATCGACATTTTCATAAATAAGTTCGTTAAGGAGCTGGAGGAAGAGAACGCTGCTATCTTTGCGGGTGCGGGCCTCTCTATTTCTGCAGGCTTTGTAAGCTGGAAGGGATTGCTTACACCTATCGCACATGCACTCGGCCTGAATATTGATGCCGAAACGGATTTAATTTCCATTGCCCAATATCATCTGAATGAAAAACAAAGTCGTTCTGATCTTAACCAAGAGTTGATAGAGCAATTCTCACGCGGTCATGTAGCAAGCGACAATCACCGTATTCTCGCGCGGCTGCCAATCAAGAATTATTGGACAACCAACTACGATAAGCTGATCGAGGACACGCTTACCAGCGTTGGTAAGATTCCGGATGTCAAATATACCGTTGACCAGCTTAAGAACACCAAGCCAAAGCGCGACGCATTGGTCTATAAAATGCATGGTGATATTGATCATCCAGACGACGCAGTGCTCACCAAAGATGACTATGAGCGCTATAGCTTGACACGCGAGCCTTTCGCCACCGCCTTGCGGGGCGATCTGGTTTCCAAAACCTTCCTCTTTCTTGGCTTCAGCTTCACCGACCCCAATCTGGATTATATTCTGAGCCGTGTACGCCTCAGCCTTCAGGACAAGCCGCGTCAGCATTACTGCATCCTGAAGCGCCCACTGCGCGACGAATATCCTGACGACACTACCTTTCAGTACGCCACACTGAAGTTGAATCTGCAGATCAACGATTTAAAGCGCTTCGGCGTACAGACATTGCAAATAGATCGGTACGAGGATTTGACTGCGATCCTGCGTCACATCGAAGATCGCTTCCGCCAGCGCACCATCTTCATATCCGGCGCAGCACACGAATATGGCGATCACACTGCCGCTTCCGCTGAGGAATTTATCCGCAACCTCAGTCGCGAAATTATACTGAAGGATTATAAGATCGTTTCTGGCTTTGGTCTGGGTGTTGGCAGCCACGTCATCACGGGGGTTCTACAGCACATATATGAGAACAGCCGTCAGAAGCTGCATGACCAGCTATTGCTTCGCCCATTCCCGCAGGGCGAAAAAGGTCAAGAGACCTGGGAGGCCTACCGCAAGGACATGATTGGCTATGCCGGTGTCGCCATCTTTTTATTCGGAAATAAGATCGAGAAAGATGGTAAAATCGTAGCTTCGAACGGCCTGCGCGCCGAATTCGAGATAGCCAAAACGCAAGGCTTGAAGCTCATTCCCATTGGAGCCACAGGCTTCATGGCACATGAACTATGGAACGAGATTAATGGCAATATCGATGCTTTCCATCCCGGTGCGACGGATGCCTTCAAAGCAGCCTTCGCAGAGCTTAATGATTCTAAGGCAGACCACATTAAAGCGGTGATTACTCTGCTGGATATTATCAAGAAGGGTTAGTCATGCCGCGCAGCGTATTTTTCAGCTTTCATTATCAACGTGACATCATGCGTGTGCAGGTTATCAAAAATCATCACATCACTAAAGGCAACTACACTGCTGCCGGGTTCTTTGATGGTTCGCTCGAAGAGAAAGCAAAGAAAGATGGGGACGATGCTGTGAAGAGGCTCATCAATAATGGGCTTAACGGCAGCAGTGTACTCTGCGTACTCATCGGTCAGGAAACTTATACCCGCCGTTGGGTGGATTACGAGATACTGAAAGCAGTTGAATTAGGCATGGGTGTATTCGGCATCCGCATCCACCAGATCAAAGATCCGAAAACAGGTGCGGACAGTGCTGGAGGGAGTCCTTTTTCATTTTTGGGATATGGCACTAAAGACGGGAAATTACGCCCTATGATTCAATATAAAGACGGTTGGCAGGATGCTCCATACCAATCACTCATCACCACGTCAGCAGCGCCTTATCTTCAGGGGACAGACAAACCCGTTCTGAGTAGCCTTTTCAGCGTCTACGATTGGGTTGACAACGACGGCTATAACAACTTCAGCAAATGGGTTGAGGCTGCCGCGCGCCAAGCTGGCCGCTAGGCCTTGTAATTGTCTCTGATTTCTACAGCTTTCTCAACCCATCCATCAATGTTGGTTTTGATGTGATCGTACACATTTGTACTGATTGAGTATGGCGGATCATAGACCTTCACCGTGTCAGAAAGTTTCTTCCCGTCGATTGTTACGCTGTCAAAAGGATTAGAGCCTTTTGTGGATTGCGCGCTATCCTTATCTTTTAGATTGTGAACGTAAATACCAACGACGCCTTTTTTGGCATCCCACGCTTTTTTGATTTCATGCCTTATCCATTTTCGTCCAGCCGTTTCACTGCCGATTAGAACAACAATGCAGGACTTTCCTTTCATTTGGTCATCAATCCATGTCTCAATTGCAGAGTCGCCGCCTTTGGTTACGCTTTCCCAATCGTTGTCGGAGACGGCTTGGTTGCCCTCTACAACGCCCATGTTTCTAACTTGCGACGCGCGCCAATTATCTGGCTTGTAGTGGAAACTGAAAAAAACCTTGCGACCCATAATCTACCTCAGAATGCTATACTATTTCATACATTTGCAGATAAATTAGTCGCAAAGATTTGTTTTGGCAAATCGCATTTAGACGTGTTCCATATCAGCACAAAACACATGCACGCGCAGTCGTGTCAGCACCATATCAACAATAGGCTTGGAAATGTTTGGAAATGTGCGTAGATTGGTGTCGTGCTGATAAGGGCTGAAACCCGCTGACTTTGGTGTTGTTTGGCATTTATTGTTATTGTTAATCAATAACTTAGATGGCTTTCGTAATTAGTAGGTCGCAGGTTCGATTCCTGTCATCGGCACCACGCTTCGCCTTCGGCTACGCGTGGCGCAGCCAGGTGTGGGCGATGAGGCGAAGCAGTGTCCGGCGAAGCTGGAACGAAGTGTAAGCGAAGACGGGCTAAGCCATGTGGTATGTCTATATCATTCGCAGCGTTAACTTTCCGAAGCAGGAATACACAGGCGCATCTGAAGATTTAAAACAGCGGATTGCTGATCATAATGCAGGTAAATCTCAGCACACTGCTAAGTTTTCCCCTTGGGACTTGGTCTGGTATGGTGCATTTCCTGATAAAATGACTGCGCTGGCGTTTGAGAAATATCTCAAATCCCACTCCGGAAGAGCGTTTGCTAAGAAGCGACTCATACATCGAATAGAAAAATAGCCAGGGCATCGCGCGCCTGGATATGGTTTTATGATGCCCCTGCTGCTAAGCGCCGCGCAGCCAGCGCGGTAGCATGCGGGAGAGCACTGTATCCTTATAGATGAAATGATGCTTGAGCGCCGCTGCGATATGCAGCGCGATGAGGGCGATGGCGCCAATGGCCAGCAGCTCATGGGCATCGCCAAACACCTCGCGGGCGGCCTTGGCATCCACGCCCACCGGCATCGGGATGAAGGGCACTTCCCCAAGCCAGAAATAACTGGTGGGGTATTTGCGGCTGGCCGAGACCATGAGCCACCCGGAAAGCGGCATGGCAAGGATGAGCAC
>CAZOFC010000041.1:248-13135 GCA_964578965.1 uncultured Azospirillum sp. | reverse complement strand
GCCCCAGGAGGAGAGGGCTTAATCACGGGACTGCTACCAAGAACTACAAAAATCTTAGTCGGTGGTCTTTACGGTATTTCCCTGGGCGGTGCATTTTTTGGCGAGAGCATGTTCAGTCGGGCAACGGATGCCAGCAAGATGGCGTTGGTGCATTTGGTCGAGATATTACGTGCGGCGGAGTATCAGCTCCTCGATACGCAATATGTGAATGAACACCTCAAGCAGTTTGGCGTCGAGGCGTGGAGCAAAGAGCGCTATATGACAAAATTGTCGAAGGCCCTGAGTGCCTCACCCAACCCGAGCACGCGTTTTTCCACCGCTTCGGTGCGCAGTGGCGCTGCTTCTTCATCGAGCGTGAGTGTCACCTCGCCATCATGATAACTGAGCTTGGCGTGATAGAGGTTGCCGCCGCGCCCGCCCGATAGTTGGAAGGCAAGGTTTGCAGCTAAGCCCACACAACGGGCCCATAAACGCTCGCGCTCATCGAGCAGTTTGATCTCGCTTTTGTCGCCCTTCCAGCGGGCCTGATAGCGATAATAGAGGGCGAGGGCGAGCATCAGGCGCTCTTTGTGGTCGATGCCTTTGAGCGAGGATTGAATGATGCGCTGATAGGCCCAGTTGGCCCGGAAATTGGGGTCGATGCTCCAGGCCAGTTCCGAGAGTTTACATAGCGCCCGCCGCACCCGCCGCCAGGCGATCGGTTCTGCTTTGAACAACGGCGCCATCCATTCATCGAGCTCGCGGCCATAGCTTCCCGCGCGGCCAATCAGTGCGGCCAAATCATTCGCGCTTGCTAACAAAGCGTCCTCTTTTTGTGTGCGCGCATCGAGCAGGTCGAAGAAAAACCCTTCACGAATACCGCTTACCGAGAAGCGCACTTCCGGCGCGCCGGTCACGCTGAGCAACTGGTTGAGCACCATGGCGGTGGGGACAATGGTGCCAGCGCGTTTTTCAGAAATACCGGGCAGGGCCAGCAGTTCGGCGGATGACATTTCAAGCAGGCGCTCGCGCATTTGGCCGACGGCACGGCGGCTCATATGGTATTCATGCACGAGGTCGAGCGGGTAGTTGGTTTTTTTCATGTGCAGTTTGGCAAGCGCACGAAAGCCACCGCCGATTGCATAAATGCAGGGTGGGGCTGCGGCTTTAAGCCACTCAATCGCCTTAAGCTCACTTTTGATGAGTTCTTCCATACGCTCGCGTTTGCCGTCGGTGGCATCTAAAATACGCAAACTTCCGAGGTGGCAGCTCGCGCGTTCGCCCACCGTGGTGCGCACCACATTGGCAAGCTCCATGCTGCCGCCGCCCAAATCCGCCGAGATACCGAAGGGTTCGTGGAAGGAGGAAAGCACCGCCTTGGCGGCAAGCTCCGCCTCGCGCTCGCCGGTGATGACACGAATCTCGATGCCATGGGTTTTTTCCAAGCCACGCACGAACGCAGCACCATTCGTTGCATCACGCACTGCGGCGGTGGCGATGATATCAAGGCTTGCGACCTGCAAGCGATTGGCCATGACGAGAAACCGCGCAATGGCACGTTCTGCCTGTTTCACGCCATCAGGGTTCAGCTTGCCGGTACGCGCCAAGCCCTTGCCCAAGGCGCACATATATTTCTCATTGAACAATGGCAGCGGGACACGTTTGAGCGAATGATACACGACCATACGCACCGAGTTCGAACCAATATCGATGATGGCGATGAGACCTTTGGGGTGGTCGGCCGTCGGGATGTTGTAGGTAATCGTCATGCTATTTTTTTGCTTTCTTTGTGCCTACCGGTTTTGCAGTTACATCACCCACATTGCCAACATGCGCGGTCATCTGCGCGAGTGCTTTACCGCGGCCCGAGAGTGATGGGTTGGTCATGAAATAATCATGGGCGGCAAAGGCGTTCGCGGCGTTACTGATGCGCGCATAGCTGCCATCGGAACTAAGCAGCCAGGTCTGGCGTTCGTCCTTTAAATTCGCGACCATGATCTGATCGAGCACCTGGCGGTGCACGGTGGCGTTTTCAATCGGTACCATGGCCTCGACGCGGTGGTCGAGGTTGCGCGCCATCCAGTCGGCGGAGCTGATATAGACCTTCGCGGTGGGCGAGGGCATGGGCGCGCCATTACCAAAGCAATAGATACGCGCATGCTCGAGGAATCGCCCGACAATGCTGCGCACGCGGATGTTCTCGGAAAAGCCGGGGATGCCGGGTTTGAGCGCGCAAATGCCACGCACCACGAGGTCGATTTTCACCCCGGCCTGGCTTGCGGCATAGAGCGCATCGATCACATCTTCATCGACCAGTGCATTGAGCTTCGCCCAGATGCTGGCGGGTTTGCCTGCCCGCGCAAATTCGATTTCAGCGGCGATCAGCTTCATCAGATGTTTGCGCATGGTGAGTGGCGCCACCGAGATTTTATTGAACTTCACCGGCTTCACATAGCCCGTGATGTAGTTGAAGACATAGCCCGCATCCTGACACAAGACGGGGTCACTCGTGAAGTAGGAGAGGTCGGTATAAAACTTCGCGGTGGTGGGGTGGTAATTGCCGGTGCCAAAATGCGCGTAACTGCGCAGTGCGCCGTGCTCGCGCCGGGTGATCAGCGACATCTTGGCATGGGTCTTCATATCGACAAACCCATACACCACCTGCACACCGGCACGCTCCATGCTGCGGGCGAGGCGAATGTTCGCTTCCTCATCAAAGCGTGCCTTGAGCTCGACGAGCGCGGTGACGCTTTTGCCATTTTCAGCGGCGGCAATGAGTGCCTTCACGATCGGTGAATCATGGCTGGTGCGATAGAGGGTTTGTTTGATCGAGACCACCTGCGGGTCGCGCGCGGCTTGTTCCAGAAACTGCACCACCACATCGAAGCTCTCATACGGGTGGTGGACGATAATATCCTTCGCTTGAATGGCGGCGAAACAATCGCCATCAAAGTCATTTACCCGCTCGGGGAAGCGCACTTTGAAGGGCGGATATTTCAGATCCGGGCGCGGCAAATTATAAAGCGCGCCAAGGTTTGCAAGCCCCACCAGCCCATCGACCTCGACTACGTCCGAGCTTTCGGCGGGCAGATGGTCGAGCATGAAATTGAGCAGTGTGGGTGGCACGCCGCGATTGGTTTTCACCCGCACCACTTGCCCGTAGCGCCGCTTTTTCACGGCAATATCGAGGTTGCGCAGCAAATCATCCGCTTCGTCCTCAATTTCTAAATCCGAATCGCGCACGATACGAAACAGGCCCGAACCATGCAGCGTGAAGCCGGGGAACATATCCTCAAAGCACAGGGAAATCACTTCCTCAAGCGCGAGCAGGCGGCTGGGCTTACCCACCTTGAGCTCGATGAAGCGCGGCTGGGCTTGCGGGAAGGGCACCATCGCAATCATTTTTTTGGAAGGGCGGCGTGGCGGCGAAATTTCAAGCACCAAGCCCATGCCAAGGTTCGGGATGAAGGGGAAGGGGTGGGCAGGATCAACCGCCATGGGGGTCAGCAGCGGGAAAATATTGGCGGTGAAATAGTGGCGCAACCAGGTAAGGTCCTCGCGGCTTAGGGCCTTGGGCAGTTTATCCGGGCCGATGACGTGGATACTCTCACTCGCGAGTTCCTTGCGCAACTGAATCCAGCATTGCTGTTGCGCGTCAATCAGCTTTGCAGCGCTTGCGTGAATGAGGTGCAGTTGGTGAATCGGGCTTAAGCCATCGGCCGAGGGGACATGCACGCCGTGATCGACCTGATCCATCAGGCCCGCGATGCGCACCATCGTGAATTCATCAAGGTTTGTCGCGGAAATGGAGAGGAACTTCACGCGCTCGAGCAGCGGGTTGCGTGGGTTGCTGGCCTCCTCCAGCACGCGGTTGTTGAAGGCCAGCCAGCTTAACTCGCGGTTGATGAAGCGGTGCTCGGGCTTGGTGAAATGCGCCGCAATCACTTTGGCATCCAGTGCGGGTGCAACAAATTTTTTGATGATTTTTTTACGGGTCATGTGCGTTGCCTGCTTGTGTCGTGTGCGCGAAATGGTAGGGTATGTGTATGCAATCTAGCGCAATGCCACACGCAACACAACCCGGCTCCGCCACTGAAGGGCTGCGCACGGGCGCGCGCCGACTGATATTGATTCGCCACGCTAAAGCCGTGGAGGAGGATCTGGGCGGTGACCATGCCCGTGCGCTTGCCGAACGCGGGGTGGCGGATGCGAAGGCCCTTGGCGCATGGATGGTGGAACAGGGGTTAACGCCTGATGCCGCGCTGTGCTCGACCGCGACCCGCACCCGCCAGACCTTGGCGCTGGTGGCGCCCAACACCCCCACCATTCTCAGTGATAAGCTTTATCTTGCGAGCGTGAACGACATGCTCACCCTCGTACAGGGGACGGATGACGTGGTGAATACACTGCTGATGGTGTGCCATAACCCCGGCGCACATGGCCTGCTGGCGCAGTTAGTAGGCGATTATGCCGATGAGGCGGATGCCGACAAGCTGTTGCTGAAGTTCCCGACCTCCGCCTGCGCGGTGATGGATTTTGATACGGCCAGCTGGCGCGAGGTGGCGGCACACGGCGCGCGTTTGGTGGCGCTTAGGTATTAGAAGGTATCCCGTAAATAGATGCCGCAGCTTTGAACTGTATTTGTGAGCAGGTAACTTGCTGAAGCTGCTTGCCCCGCTGCAGTGCTGACCGCATTGGTGCACATGGGGGCAGTGATGGCGCGCACGGCGATTTTCCCCAAGCCTGGTTTGCCGTCATCCATTTTTGTGTCGATATTCCAAGCTTCTTCAGGCTTGAAGCCTTCCTCGATACATTCAAAGATTGTACAAATTCCGTAAGTGAAGGCGTTGCCGTAATTACCTTCAAATAAATAAAGGTGGCCTGCTGCAACAGTGCCATGCCAAAACAAGCTGGCGCCTGTGTTGCTGACCCTCAAGCGCGGGCTGTTGATTCCAGGATCGTGGTCGCCATTGCCGCCTGCGCCTGTCACCCCTGTGTAGCTGCCTTCGATGAGCCCTGCATTAGCGAGATGCTGCCAGACGCGAAAAGTCTCTGTGGTATTCGCAGCGATTTGTCCATCGCCGTTGCCGTTACATGTAGCGGTTTTGGCGACGCGGTCACCCGCAACGGGTGAAGCGCCACAAGAACTTACTGTATCGCTCCCCCAGAATTGTTGCGCGTTGCTCATATCACCCGGTAAGGCGAAATATTTGTCGCGGAACGTCTGCACAGCCGTCATGTGACGCGCCATGTCACTGCTTACACTACGCAATTCCGACGCGCGGATGAGGGATTGGCCCGAAAGCACCCCGCCGACGAGAAGGCCCAAGATGACCAGAACGATGGAGAGTTCCACGAGGGAGAACCCTGATTTAACACGGGTAGCTAAGGTTAGGTTAGCGTTCATAATGCCAAGTTTTCTAGCGTATATGGTTAAATTATACCGCAAAAAACTATCTTGCGTCTAGGGCTAAGTCGTCGTTGGTGGTCCAGCGCTTGCATCACCCCCAGATGGAGGTGGCGGCGGTGGGGCGGCGGCAACTTTCTTCTTCTTACGTGGGTCGTAGGGTTCCTGCACGGGCAGCGTAATCGGTGGCAGCAGGCGCTTTTTAAAGAAGGGATCTTCGTAGTAGATGATTTTTTTGCATTTAATCGGCGAGAAGGACTCGACGAGGATGATCTGCTGGTCGCGCGGCAGTTGGATGACCTCTTGTGGCAAAAGCAGCGCGCGCTGGGTTTCCGAGACTTGCATGGTGCGCGAGCCGGGGTTGAAATCCACGAATTTGGGTTTGTTGTGTGATTCCTGCACGGCGGTCTTATTGCCCACCAATTGCGAAATCATGTTCGCGGTCTCGATGTTGTTGGCCGAGAAGGTGATGCGGTAGTAACTGTTCGACAGGAAGCTGTTCATGCCCGCTTCCTCGTAGATGCCTTTGAGCTGCTGCGTATCCTGAACGATGAGGAACAGCTTCACACGGAACCCGCGGAAATAGGCGATACCGATCTGGAACTGTGGCATCTCGCCCAGTGATGGAAACTCATCGAGCATGAACATGACGCCAAATGGCTCGTCTTTTTTGGGCATGTGGCGGGTGAGGAAGTCCGTCGCCTGCTGATAGAACACCTTCAGCAGCGGTTCGAGGCGTTGTAAGTTATCCGGCGTTACGCCCACATAAATGCTGGTTTTGCGCTTTTTCAGGTTCTGCAGGTCAAAGTCCGAGCTGGCGGTGGTGGTATCGATCAGTGGGTTGGCCCACAGTTCGAGCGCGGAGTTAAGGGTCGAGACCACGCCGGAGCGTTCTTTGTCCGCTTTTTGCAAAAAGCTTGCGATGTTCATATAGGCAACCGGGTGGATTTTTCCGCCGATGGTGTCGAGCACCACCGCGAGGTTATAGACCACGTCATCGCTGCGCATGGTGCGCACCACCTCACCAAAGCTCGTCACTTTCTCAGGCACGGCACATAGGTAGAGAATGATCCCGAGCATCAAGGAGCGGGCTTCGTTTTGCCAGAATTCCTGCTCCGGCAGCACGAGGTTGCAGATTTTCTGCACGTCATCCACCATCTGGCCGGGCTTGTCCGAAATCCAGTCGAGCGGATTATAACAATGCGAGACACCGTTTGGGTCAGCCGGGTTCCAGACATAGCAGGGCTGGCCCAGCTTTTTGTTGCGATAGCCCGAGGTGAGCTCGTAGTTCTCGAGTTTAATATCGTGACAGATGACCGACTGTTCCCAGAATAGCAGGTTGGGGATTACAAAGCCCACCCCTTTACCCGAACCGGTTGGTGCAAAGAGCAATACGTGCTGGAAGTCGTCGGCGATCAGGTAATTGGCGCTGCCAGTGCGGCCCATGAGCAGGCCTTTCTGGGCGCGCAGCTTGGCGCGTTTGAGGTCGGATTCCGTGGCCCACTTTGCATCCCCATGGATTTTTTCCTTTTTACGGTAAGGCCGAAAATCCATCAGCGGCGCGCGCATGAGAAACAGCGTGAACAAGCCAAGGAACAAGCCAGCACCAACGGGCCCATAAAATTTCGCATCAAACGCGGCGTTGAAATAGGCCTGACGGTATTGCGGGTAGGCCTTGTATTGGTTCACCATCTTGTGCAGGTCGCGATACCCTTTGACGATACCTGTCGGGTTCGAGCCGGATTGAATATAGGTGAACAGCGAAGCAGGCTGCTGGTTTTGCAGCTTGGTCAGGTAGCGATGACCGAGCGTGAATCCGGCAAGCGTGCCCGCATAGGTCGGAATCAGTACCGTGCCACCGATGATTAGTATCAGGAATACTTTATTGAGTATTGCTTTGACAGATTCAGGCATAGTTCAAGTGCCAGGTTTCAGGTTTCAGGTTTCAGGTTATATACTAACCTGCAGCGGCGCGAAAGTGGCAATCATCGCTCGGAGGTATCGAGATTGCCTTTTTGCTGAAACCTGGCACCTTGAACCTATACTCCGGGCTTGAAATAAATCTCGCTCACAAAGCGGCGGCCTTTTTCACCGCGCTTGAGCTGGATGACCACCTGAATGACCGATTCCACATAGGCCTTGATCTGGTCGCGGGTGATGCCCAGATCTGCCTGCATGATCATGAGAATCAGCTGCTCAATCGCAAGTGTGGGCGAATCGGCGTGGATGGTGGCGATGGACCCCGGGTGACCTGTATTGACCGCACGCAGGTAGGAGAATGCCTCGGCACCGCGTAACTCGCCGACGATGATGCGGTCAGGGCGCAGGCGCAGGCAGGCCTCGATGAGTTCTTGCGTGGTCACCTTCGCGCGGCCTTGGCCGCCTTTACTGACCATCAAATGCACACGGTTGGGGATGTGATTGATCTGCACCTCGCGCGCATCCTCGACGGTGATGATACGCTCGTTACTTGGAATCTGCGTGAGGGCGGCATTCATGAAGGTAGTTTTACCGGTGCTGGTACCACCGGAAATGATGATGTTCTTTTTGAACTTCACGGCCTGAGAAATGAATCCCTTTACATCGCCTTTTGCATACAGCTCACTTAAAATATCATCAATCGGATCATGTACACCCATGCCGGTTTTAGTATTGGCGAATGCCCCAAGCTGTTCGTAGGTATCAAGCGTCATCATCAGCGCCGCTTGCTTACGAATCGACATGGCTATCCCGCCATCCGCACAGGCGGGTGGGAACACGACCTGCACGCGGTAGCCACCGGGCAAGGTGGCCGAGAGCAGCGGTTTTTCCTCGCTGATGGTCTGGCTTGTCGATTGCGCAATCAGGTGCGCGAGCGAGTGCAGGTGGTCATGCGTGAAAATCGGAAGCGACTCATGTCGCATCTCGCCGAATTTCTCAACCCATGCTTCGCCCGGGCGATTGATGGAAATCTCTTGGATTCCCTCCTCGGCGAATAGCTGGTTGAGGGGTTCAAGAAATGTATCCAGTGCGGTAAATGCTGACATAAGTTTCAGGTTTCAGGTTTTAGGTTTCAGACAGAAAGCTGGCACCTGTAACCAGGCACCTGCAACCCATCCTCTAATTCACGATGCGTGCGCCGGAGGCATCCTCAGGGAAAATGAGGTCCTTGTTCACAAAGACATTCACGGGCGTTCCCTGATCGACGAGAATCGTCGGGCTGACATTCAAGAAGCGTTGAATGAAGCCATCCGTCACCGAGCCGAGGCGATTGAGCGCGTTGGTGGTCGCGGTGGTGGCCGCATCCCCGGTGGTGGTAGCCCCGACAGCGCCATTCGTGGTGGTGGTGGAGCCGCCAGATAGCTCGTCCGAGCCGATGGCGAGCGCAATATTGACCACGCTCGATAGAATCGAGCGGGAGAAAATTTCTTGAAACTTGTTATCGACCTGACCACCGACGCCGGCCTGACCGATCTGGTCCACGAGTGGCGAGCCTAAGGCCACATCCACACCATCGGGGCGAATGACGCGCGTCCAGACGACGAACACACGCGATTGCGCAGCGCCAAGGGTCGTGTTGTAGCTGCCGATCAGGCGTGAGCCTTTGGGAATGAGGGGCACATTCCCTGCCTCGCCGTAGGTATCGCGGCTGACGATGGCACGAATCGGTGCAGGAAGATCGGTGTTCAGTGCCGATTCCATGGTAGCTTGAATGATGCGCCCTTGTGCAATGGTGCGGCGCAGATTACCGATGCGTGTGGCTTCTACGCGTTCGGTTTTAGTCGTAGCAAGGCTTGCAGCAAACTGACTGTTCGGATCCGTCGGTGCGGCAGCAGGCGTGGTAGCGCCACCGCCAAGAATACCAAGCCCACCGGCATCACCACCATCTTTCACCAGCATCGAAGAGCGGATGCGGGCCAGCGCCTGCGCTTTTTCTGCACTGTCGTCTTTCGGGGTCAGTGGGTTGAGATTCAGGTTTTCAGGTACCTGAATAGGCTCGGGGATGCTTGGTGGCACAATATTGGGTAAGGGGGCCACGGGCGCTGCCTCTGCAATCGGCAAGGGCGGGGGCTCCATCGTTTTGGGGGCCACTTCCAGTTGCTTGACTTTTCCGGCGTCTTTCTTGTCGCTGCCACCAAAGAAAATGGAATAGAGCAGAAACAAGACCAGCGCCAGCATCATGGCCAGGACAACGAACGCTTTACCATTTTTTGCGGCGACACCCGGCGCTCCCTTAGGCAGTGCATCCTGCTCGCCGTTACCATTGCCTTCAATCGCGGCGGTGCCAGTCTCAAACGGGTTTTCTTGTGGGGTTTCGTCGGCCATTAGAGCACCCCGCCCGCTTCGTTATAGACGAGGATATTTTGACCCGCCTGCTCGAGGCTGAAACGCGGTGCCACCACATTGACGGCAATCAAGCCATCGCTGGTGCGGCGCGTATCGACTTTCAGCGTTTCACCCTTCGCAGTGAGTACGGAAATTTTTGGATCCACGTTGCCGTTGAATTTGAAGAAGGTGCTCTTGCCATCATCAAAAATCTTCACCGGCGCCACGTTCGATGCGCCGCTGTAGGTATAGCGGTAATTGAAAATCGGCGTTGGCGATGGAGCTGCGGCAAGTGGGGCCACTGCAACAGGGGTAGGGATTTTTGCCGGCGGTAACGATGCAACGGGGGCAGGTGCCGGTGCAGCAGCAGAGGAAGTGGCAGGCGCAGGCGTTGTGGCAGTGAGCGGCGCGGCTGCAACGGGGGTAGGCACGTTGGTGCGTGCCGTGATGGGCGCGGGTGGAGGTGTGAGGCCAGCCGCCGCATCCTCGGGGTAGAAGAAGCGCACGACATAGGTCAGTTCCTCACTGCCGAACACGGCATCCGCGGCGGAGGAGCGCAAATCAAACTGGTAGGCACGCAGGTTGGTCACCACCGTCATATTTGTATGGGCGTTTTCTTCCTGCGCACGGATGAAGAGGCGCCGCCCAGCAGGCGTAATCTGCCAGCCAATGCGGTCACCGACGGAGATGGTATCAATCGTCTCTTTTGGCCCAAACTCGATGTTGCTTTGATAGCCATAATGCGTGGTGACGGTGAACACTTCGTTGGGATTGAACACCAGCGTCTTGATGCGGCTATCGGTCGTAATCGGTTGGGCGGCACTGGCAAGCGAGGCAACCAATAAGCTGCCAGCAACGATGCATAAACGAAGGGTTGAAAAGCGTGACATCATTCAATCTCGGGCTGGATTTGATACGAAGTGACGGTGTAACCAAGCGGGTTGAGCAATTGCTCATCCTGATTCAGACTTAAATCGGCATATTCGAAGGTGATGGTCGCAATCCAGAACGTGACCTTGTCCGGCTGGTTGGGCAGGCTTTCCGTCGTGGTAATGCGCGCCTGCATGATTTTTGTATTGGTCGCGGTGTTTGGGTTGCGGCGATCCGCAGGGTTGGTGATATAGACCAGCGAGCGGATTTTCACATCGCGCTGGCCTTGCGTGCCTAGGCGCTTGGCGAAGCTCTCTTCGTTATTTGGGTCCACCTGCGCGCGGAAGCGGCGGAAGACATCCGCGGTGCTCATCAGGCGAAGCACGTTATAGTTATAGCGCAGGATGCTGATATTATAGCTCTCGCGCAGGCGCAGATAGGTGCTGGTGAAGTAGCGATCGACCGATTGTTCGGCCGCATACGCAGCACGGCTGATAGGTGTCACACGCTGAGTGATACCCGTTTTTTCGTCGATCTGGATGAGGTAGGGCTGTACGGATTTAAGGGGGGCCAAGCGAAACACCGCAAAGGCCGCGACCGCCGCCGCAAACAGGGAAATCACTGCAATCAGCGCCAGCATATTACGCTGCGTCAGCACATGCTGGTACTTATCCTGATACCAGTGTTTCGAGCTGTCCGAAACATCCTGCTGTTTGCGTTTAAACATCGATACTCACCACGTTGGCTAGTAGGCGCGATTATAAAGGCCCACTATATGTTGGGCTTATGAGATTGCAAGCGGTGGGGATAAGTTATTCAGCCCAAACTTCTGCCCATGTGTAAATTAAAAAACGCATGGGATGGCGTTCAGGCGCGCTCGCAGGCTTTACGCACCCTTGGTGCTTGCTGATTCGCATCAGCGAATGAATGTGTTCGTGGATGCGAATCGGAACTATTGGCCGAAGCTTGTCGGGTCGCGCAGCCAACGGGCAAAGCTGTTTTGGATGCCAAGGCTCTCCGGCGCATTACTGTTAGGGTCGACACGGCCGCCGTCACCTAATCCTTTATCGCTAAACCTGCCGGTGATAAGTCCAGAAAATGCTTGCTTCAAACCTTCGGTCGTTTTGGTGAAGCTATTCTCGTTTCTTGAATCCTTAAAGCCTTCTTTGAAGCCTGCGCTCGCCGCATCGATATACGACTCACCCGGCAGACGCAGCGCAGGGCCTGCCCCTTGCTGCCCACCACCGAGCTGCGGCGCATAAGTTGCGCCGAGGCCACCCGCCAGTTTTTGAGCGACGGCAGGCAGAATTCCCAATAGGTTATCGATAATCATGACCAGAATGATGAGTGGAATGAGGCCATAGCCCATGAGGGTGAGCAGGCCATAGACCTGACTGTTCTTGCACAACTTCCCTGGGGTGCAGTTGGGATCGTTCTTGTCGCTGAAGGCATCCGGCGTGCTGGCAAAGGTGGGCTTGATGGGCTTAGGAGGATTTTCTTTACACTGCAGTTTTCCTTTGCTGGAAAAGTCTGGGCTTGTCGGTTCAATCGGTTGCCCGCTTTGCTTATCGACGATGTTAAAATCGCAAAGCGTGCAGTAGGAAAGCGCGGCTTGGATGGCGCTTCCGGTCGGTGTTTCTTCGTTATGCATGATGAGCGTGTTCAGCTCGGACAGCATATTATCCTTCTTGATGTTGTTGGCCAGCAGCACGATGAAGGTCATGAACGCGAATAGCAGCACCACTTGCAACGTGAACGAGACCAGATAGCCCAACCATTTGTCGAACAATGGGCGGCTGATTTTGAACAGGTAAAACGTCAGGAAGAAGGGCGATAACGTGAGCAAAAACGTAATGCCGATGAGCGCATAGATATAGGCGAACACGGAACGAAACAGCGTCATGATGATTTTGCCAATCAGGAAGATCGAGACATAGGCCGCGACGGGCAAAATCACCATCAGCAGGGCAATCACGGCAAAGACGGCATTCTTGCAATAATCGGCGGGCTTCGTGGCACTCAAGGAATCGGTCGCGAAATTGACAAAGGTGGTGAACATTTTATCCACTTCGGCGTAAAGGTCGGTACCACTATTAATGCCTGAGCTATTCATGGTCGAAAGCATGAGGGTGGAGCCTTCGCGCATTGCGGTAATCATGAAGGTGTAGCCGGTGCCAATCAGGTAATCGGCATTCGTTGCAAAGGCGGTGATGAATGCAAGCTTGATGATGAACATCATCGCTTCTTGCCCGGTGGCGGGCACCAGACCAATCGTGAACGAGACACCAAATACCGCAATCGCAAGCGATACCGCCGCCCAGACGGC
>CAZOFC010000041.1:0-238 GCA_964578965.1 uncultured Azospirillum sp. | reverse complement strand
TCAGGTCCGACATCATGCAACAGAACATGTGGCCAATGAGGTTGCTTGAGAGCTGCTAGAAGTTGCAGATCAGTAATGAATACAGATGATCGAACTCAATCGTTTTCGGGCAGGATGCGCCGGAGATGAGCAGCTGGCCACTGGCAACGCCACCGCTGCAACTGAAGCCTCCGCTGCTGATGTCATCGGCGATGGCCCAGGCATCGGGCGCATGCAGCAGCACGGCAATGATTGCGAT
>CAZOFC010000040.1:0-13198 GCA_964578965.1 uncultured Azospirillum sp. | reverse complement strand
GGTTTCATAATGATAGCGGCGCATGAACTTGATGCCCGCTTCCACCGCCTCGGTGCCCGAGGAACAGAAGAATACAGAATCGGCGAACGTCGCATCCACCAATCGCTGTGAAAATGCTTCCAGCTGCGGCGTGATGAACTGGTTGCTGCAATGCCATAGCTCGGCGGCCTGCGTTTGCAGCGCCTTCACCAGATGCGGGTGACTATGGCCAAAGGAGTTGGTGGCAATGCCTGCGGCAAAATCGAGGTAGCGTTTGCCATCGTCGCCGATTAGGTACACCCCCTCCCCGCGGACAACGCGCACACCATTGCGGCGATAGATGGGAAGATAAGGTGTCATCATAGCGCCCAAGCGGTTATCAGCTTGCTGCCTGCATGAAAAGCGCTAACTTCTAAATAATCAGACAGAATGCGGCGCGGCTAATAGGTGCGGTAGGGCGCTTTGCCTGAAAGAACGAGCTTCACATCGCCCACCAGCTGCTCGTCATCCTGCTGGGTAACGCTGATGGTCACGTCGTCACGCGCTTTACCGCCAAGCTTGCGATAAATTTCGTCATTATCATTGCGCACGTCATCGCTGAAGTACAGGGCCGTATTCAGGGTTGGCATGTTTTCAGCCGCGACTTTCACATTCACAAACGGGGCGCGTTTCACCACATAACTGCGCTTATTGTTTCGCCGCACGGTGTAGGTAATCGGCGCTGGAAATGCGGTGATAAAACGAAACCGGCCGTCATGATCCGTATAGGTGCGCCCGGCACCGGTGAAGACAGGATTGGCGTTCGCCAGATCTTCGCCGCCCGCTAGCAGCCAGCGCCCGGTCGGGCTGTTCTGCCAAAGCTCGACAACGGCCTCGGGCACCGGCGCGCAGCGAGAATCAAGCACCTGCCCTTCGATGATGATTTTTTGCCCATTCGCCTCGACCGCTTTTCCAGCAGGCTTGATGAGGTTGTTGCCCGGCACAATGCGCGCGGGGCCGGGATAGTTTTGGGTTGCCACCCGTGCGGTGGGCTTACAGCTTGGCTCCGCCCATGCAGGGTGAGCCACCATCAGCAGTGAAGCAAAATACAAAGCGGCAATCGGGGCAAAACGCATGAAGCACCTGTGATTGAAATGATGCTATTCTTAGCACACTCAAACAGGTCGCTTCAAGGCGCGTGAGCAATTAATGACGGGTATGGCTCGCGGCGTGTAGTTGTGCGGGGTTTATGTCACGCCCAACGAGCGATTGCACCCAGCCTTTGTCGGGCGCGTGCTCATTATCGTTCCCGGTCAGGTCATTATCATTGTGCGCAGGCGCTAGTTTAGCGGATTGATGCTCCACAGTTTGCGCCGTCACTTTCGTCTGCGGGGCGTTGAGCGCAGGTGGGGGGGATAGTTTCTTCTCAACATCGCCACCTTCACGCACCTGCACTTCGCGCTCAAACCGCGAACCCAAGCGCCACATATCCTTCAAGGCCGCGCCTGCTTCATGGAGGCGGAATGCCGCCACATTATCCATAAAGCGATAGATGGCTTTATCCATTTGCCCGAGCTCACCATTGCCCTTGGTATCATCCACCCTTAGGCCAAATTCTGCCTTAGCGAACATATAAGGCGTATAGGAAAACGCAGCGTCCGTGTATTCATGCATGAAATTGCGGCGCCCCTTGAAGAGATGTTCAGCCGAAATTGCCTCATCGCGCCCACGAATGTCGTAGGTAATGAGATTATCGAACCATTTGCCGCGAGGGAAAAGTCCCTTGGTGGTGAGCTGATCGACTGATTTGCCAACCGTTGCGTTGCCCACGGCAATGCCTGCGCGATATTGCTTATTGCCGATCCAGTTCATGCCTTGGCTGAAGCGTTTTTCTAATCGGTCGAGTGTTGTATCGGTCGGGTAGTGAGCGTAGTTTTCCGGCGCATAAGGCTTAAAGCCATTCTTGCTCCAGACATGTGCCTCTTCGCCAAGCGTTGCTGAGACACCGTTGAGTGGATCGCCTTCATTCACGAACTGGCGACCACGCCACTTGCTTTGCGAGACGCGCATGACCCAGAAGGGAATCACGGCCGGGTTCATGTACATATTGGCTTTGATAAAGCTCTTGGTCACGTAGCGCGCCGAGTGCGCGAGCGCGTCAATCGGTGTGGTGATGGGGTTGAAATGCTCTGGCAGATGCGGCGCATGAATAGCAAAGCCGTCATCTTTCCATTTTTTGAGCGCATTGCCAAGCGTGTCATATCCCTCACGGAACATGAGGGTGTACCAGTTATAGCCGACAAAGCGTGCATGCAGATCCATCGCGCCAACAAGTTGATAATCGCCGACCACCTGCCCTGCCTGATTGACGCGGTAGGCGCCGCCATTCCAGTTCTGGTCGAAGACAAGCTTGTGACCATCGAAACGTTTATTGAAGATGTTACTCAGGAACTGGCGCTGAAATTTCATCTGGAAGGCGTAGGGAATTGCTGCTGCCCAGTCCTCGCCCTGATTTTTAGAAAGAATGCGCCAGCTGCTACGCACCATGGATTTTGCCGCTTCACCCCAGACGATATGTTTGTGTTCGCCTTTCGCTGCGGGGTCGCCCGCATCATTCACCAGCCAGGTTTTTTTCACGTTGGGGTCGATCGCTTGAATCACGTTGCGCGTCAGCGCATCACCCACTGAAGCGGCAGCAAAGTCAAACGTGAAACTGACAATATCGGCGCCATAGCTGCGCCCTTGCTCGGTCTGCAATTGGCCGTATTTATCGATGTATTCGAACGTGCGCTTCTGCCGGAATGTGACAGCTTTCTGCGCAATCTTCTCGGCTTCCTGCGGGGTATGGGTGATGCGTGCGAGCCCACCAATGGTCGCTTTGATGCCACGACCGAGCGTTGCATCAATGCCTTTGGCAATCGCTTGCAATGGCTTGCTCGAATCCCACTGCCAGTGCTGTTCCTGATAGCCTGCCATCTGGCTGCGCGCCATGCGCCCACCGATGGTGAAGAATGCCGCCCCCACAATGCCACGTGATACGAGGCGAATCGCTGCACGACCGGAGGTGCTATCACTCCAGGCTGGGTGTTCGTCGGACCCGGCTTTACCGAACAGATAATTTTGGTACGCGCTATCAGGCGTGCTTTGCCGAGCTTTCTCGGGCGCCGCAGACACAGCGCCGCGCAGGCCATCGGGCGTGCCGTTAGCAAGCATCTCTTTTTTCTCGTTCTGTTGCGCGTCGTCGCTCACGCTATCCTCAAGGTTTTTCTCACCTTACAGACTAGCACAGCTGGCCTCATTTTCATGTGAAGCTTTTGTGACAGGTTTGTTAATAAAATCGGTGATTTAGCGGGTTTTATTTACGAATATGACAGTTGCATGAAGATTCGCGGAAAAACGTCAATTTTGCTCGGTATTCTTAACCATTCAACGTAAAATGGAACGGTTAACCTCTAGCTTGACGGTACATGGCGAAAATCGACGCAAAAACGATTAGCAAATTTATCGGCACTCCCGGCCTCAAAGCCGCGGAGTGGATGGCCGAGAACGCCTATATTGCGCCTGGTTCACACCGCTTGCTGACAGCTGGTGGTTTGACGGCTGGCCTCTGGGGCGGTCGTAAATTCATGGATGTGATTACGGCGCGTAATAGCACCACGGGCGATAGCGTCGCGCGCAGCGATACACCGGAGATACTTCGCCCCCTCCATGGTGTCATGGAATATAATCCCTATTCGGATCGCCCGGCGGATCGCTGGAAGTTTGTCATCGATAAAACCATGCCCATGGCGTTTGGCGCCCTTGCCGCTTACGCTGGCGGAAAATATTATTTCCACGGAAAATTTCCAGGCGGCGCGCCAATATTCAGCGCGGGCGAAGCAGTCAGGAATGCACATGTACAGGGTAAATTCTCGACAGAAATGACGGAGGGTCTGCTGCGTATGCGCCAGTCGGATGCGACGCGCAAATGGGCCGCCACCACCTTTGTGGAGGGCAGCGCCACCGGCATGCATTTAACCGGTGCATTCTCGCCCTTCAATAATGGCATGATTGCGGTGAGTTTCCAGCAAGGGGCTGGGCGCAATGTATGGCTACCCTTTGCAAAACCCTTGAGCCGAGTGCTCGGTAATTATGGCGCGAGCTCGCGCTATTTGTTCGGCGCCATGCGCGACACCGCCAAGTGGATGGAAACAAACATCACGCAATTGCCCCACAGCGCCGATTGGGCACACCCTGAGGCATTGCTTCGCCGAGCGCGTGACGGCTTGCAGAAATTCCCTCGCCAGACGCCGCAGGCAGAACAAAAACTTGCCGATGCTTACCGTAGCCTGATCGATGACGCCTATGCACATGTGGCGCAGTTCAAAGCCGCCAACCCCACCGCAAGCGAAGCGCAAATCAGCGAGCAGGCCTATCGTTTCATCAGCGGGCAGCACAACCCCAATCGCGGCTTGCTCGGGTCGGCGCATGATCATCTGCTGCATGATCTGGGCTTTGACATCAGTAACATTCGCCTTGGGCGCGACCCTTTTGCATTCTTCAGCCGCCTGTTTGGCTCGCGTACCCATGAGTTCGAGCTGATGAAAGGCCACGCCGAATATCTCAACAAGGAATTTGGCTATCGCCTTGACCCCGTGGCATGGGCCAATGACCAGCTGCACATGGAGCCGTGGAAAGTGGCCGCCGCGTATGGGGGTGGCGTTGCTGCAATCGGGGCAGGACTGACGGCGGCAAGTTCAGTTGCCCATCGGCTTGATGCACAAACCAGTCACACCTTAAAGCCCCACACCCACGGTGAATCCGAACAGACAGAAACTTCGGGCGCACAACAAACTTTGGCAACGCCCACAGCAAACAAAAAAGAACATGGCAACCTGGTTGACTGGATGAACGGTAAACCGCTTGATGCCGCGCAGTGGCTCGCGCGGGTGTTTGTCTCGCCGCCCTCGATGCACCGCTTCATGAACGCGGCCTATCTCTCGGCAGTGCTGTATGGCGGTATGAAAGTGAGTAATGTCCTCACCGGGCGTGACCTCACCAAAGTGCTGAGCGGAAAATTCATTAAACGCGCGAGTGGCGAATTGGTCGCGGAATCTGCCATCCTGCGTGAACAGGTCTGGGCGCCATTTCGACCGCTGCATGGCCTGCTTGCCTACACCCCCGGCAGCGCCAATATTGGTGATCGCTGGCGGCAAGCCGCGCACTACATCATGCCCGTGGGTGTGGGCATGTTCGGGACATATGCGGGGAGCAAAGCCTACTTCAAGGACCGCACCGCCGCCTTGAGTAAACCCGAAACCTTGGAAGATTACGCTGACCGCATTTCGCTCGAGCAGTCGAAGGTCTATGCGGGTGCCACGGCCCTGACCTCCATCTTCAACACCGGGGCGGGTATTCACCTGCTGCCGATTGCGAACTATTCCAGCAACCTGCATAACCGATACCTGATGGGCAGTGGCCAGCAAGTGGCATTACCAGGAATAGGCAAATGGTGGTCCGGCAATGCGGGAATGACACCGTGGGGTGTGAAACGCACGCTTGATTACATGCAGAATTACCTGACCTATAACGACGCACCCCGCCCGCGCGAGATGCCAAGCCTCGTTCACTCGTTGCTTGGTAAGCTTTACCCGCAGCTGAGCGAGACTGAGTTGCTCGACAAAAAGCAAATGATGCTCGACCATATATATAGTGTACGCGATCGCTACCTCAGCGAGGGGGCAGTCACCCCATCCAAACAGGAAGCGCTTGGCAAAGCCATGAAGCAGATGCTCTCGGGCGCTGGCTTTGAAGTGGTGTTGAACGATATTGGCCTAAGCCCCGCCGAGGCGAATCTCGCCAATAATGGCGCAAGCGGCAAGATTGCCAACTTCTTTGGTCAAAAGGGCAATGTTGAAAAACTAAGTAGCGAATATCGTGAAAAATACGCTCGCCGCGCGGCCAACGAAAATGCGCCAAAACCGGATGATTTCCTGCGCGGATTGCTTGACGCTCCGAAATCACCTCGCCCAAGCGCGAACGACAACACGCGCGAACAGAGCTTTGCCGAACGTGCACGCGGCACCCCGGTTGAGGCACCGATTGCCCAGCGCTAGGCGCTTTATAGCCCTGCGCTTTGCTTTTTTCCTTGCATCCGCCCCAGCTTTTATCTAAAAAGCCGCACCCACAAGCGCTGTGTTTGTGGGATACACACGTGAATGCCAGGGTAATTCGGGAGTTCCGAACCACCCGCCGGTGCTGAAGTTTATTGGACGACGCCGCAGCGAAGGCTGCCAAGCGGCGTTAGTAGATTCTAGCCATCGTTCACGGAGGATTAACCGGACTTAAGGAGACTTACTATGTCAGCACTTCCTGACTTTTCGATGCGCGAGCTTATTGAAGCGGGCGTTCACTTCGGCCACAAAACCAAACGCTGGAACCCACGCATGGCGCCGTTCATCTACGGCACCCGCAACGACATCCACATCATCGACCTGCAACAAACCGTACCAATGCTGCACCGCGCCTTGTCGGCCGTGCGTGCAACGGTCGCCAAAAACGGCCGTATCCTGTTCGTTGGTACCAAGCGCCAAGCGTCGGAAACGATTGCTGAATCGGCAAAACGCTGCGGCCAATATTATGTCGATCAGCGCTGGCTGGGCGGCATGCTCACCAACTGGAGCACGATTCAAAACTCCATCCGCCAACTGCGTAAATACGAAGAGCTGCTTGCGGATGCACAATCGGGCCTCACCAAAAAAGAGATCCTGAACGCGCAACGCAACCGCGATAAGCTCGAGCGTTCGCTCGGCGGGATCCGTGATATGGGTGGGAAGCCTGACCTGCTGTTCGTGATCGACACCAACCGCGAAGAACTGGCGATCAAAGAAGCCAAAAAGCTTGGCATTCCAATCGTTGCGATCGTGGATACGAACTGCACCGCGGATGGCATTGATTTCCCAATCCCAGGCAATGATGACGCAACCCGCGCCATCAAGCTTTACTGCAAACTGATCTCGGATGCGGCACTTTCGGGCTTGAAGGAAAACCTCAAGGCCGATGATTTTGGTGCAACGCTTGAGCGCCACGAGCAAGCGGATGAGCCAAGCGAAGGCTTGAGCGAGCGCCAGCAGCAAGAGAAGCTGACGCGCGACAACAACCGCAAAGGCGCGGCTGCTAAAGGCAAGGCCGCTGCAAAAGCAGCACCTGCCAGCAGCACCAAGAAAGAAGCGTTCGCTGAAGAAGCTAAGAAAGCGGCTAAAAAGAAAACCGCTGAAGTACCTTTTGAAGCCGCCATCGCTGCTGACGCCGCCCCTGCGGAAGATGCACCAAAAGCGAAAAAGGCGGCTAAAAAGTCTGCCTAATTTGATGGTGCGTGGTGAGTGGTGGGTTCTGTTACCTGCCCTCACCTCGCGCTTCTCACCACTCTCTACACACAGGTAATGTATGTCTGCACAACTCGTTAAAGAACTGCGCGAGCGCTCGGGCGCTGGCATGATGGACTGCAAACGCGCCATCGACGAAACCAAAGGCGATATGGAAGCCGCCATCGACTGGCTGCGCAAAAAAGGCTTGTCGCAAGCCGCTAAGAAATCGGGCCGCGTGGCGGCGGAAGGCCTCATTGCGGTGGCCAGCAACGGAAAAACGGCCGCTGCTGTTGAACTGAACTCGGAAACCGACTTCGTTGCCCGCAACGATCAGTTCCAGACCCTTGCGACCGAGATTGCCAACGTTGCGCTTGCTTCAGGCAGCGACGTGGAAGCCCTTAAATCGCAAAAAATGGGTGCTAAATCGGTGAGCGAAGCCATCACCGATGCCGTTGCTACCATTGGTGAGAACATGAACCTGCGCCGCGTGGCCACGCTTAGCGTGAACAGCGGTGTCGTTACCACCTATGTGCATGGTGCAGTGAAGGCTGGCCTTGGTAAAATCGGGGTGCTGGTGGCGCTTGAATCGACCGGTGATGCGGCGAAACTTGAGGCGCTGGGCAAACAAATCGCGATGCATATTGCGGCTTCAAACCCACAATTCATGACACTTGATGCTGTGCCAGCTGATGTGAAAGCCAAAGAGCTTGATGTCTCGAAAACGAAGGCTGAGAAACTGTTTGGTGAGTTTGTTGCGTTCGAAACCTCGATGCAGAAATACAAAGACAAGTTCACTGGCAAGGAGCGTAACTTCTCGGAGAAAACCTTCGAAGCGAAGCTCAAGGAATTCAACCAGCGCGCCGTGAACCTTGATTCGCTGATCGAGGATGTGGTGACCAAATCGGCAAGCGAAGACCGTCAGGATAAGCAAGACGCCGAGAAGACCCAAAAACTTCTCAATGTCTTCTTTGAGGAAGTGGCCTTTATGCTCAAGAAAGTTCGCTCGTATGGTGATGATGCGGCAAGCAAAGCGCGCCTCGCTGATCTTTACTTCAACGAAACCGTGCGTGACGCGGTATTGTTCGAGCAAATCTTCGTCATCGATGGCAAAACCAAAGTGGGCGATGTGATTGCCAATGCTGCCGCCGATGTGGGCGCACCGGTGAGCCTTTCTGCTTACACGCGCTTTGCACTGGGCGAAGGCATCGAGAAAGCCGCCGATGACTTTGCTGCT
Organism: uncultured Azospirillum sp.; assembly: GCA_964578965.1. Classification (GTDB taxonomy): domain Bacteria; phylum Pseudomonadota; class Alphaproteobacteria; order Rickettsiales; family UBA3002; genus QFOX01. The sequence continues at coordinate 4,660 of CAZOFC010000040.1, read as the reverse complement.
GAAGTGGCAAAAGTTTCCGGCGTTGCATAAGCAGAACTGCCTCAAACAATACAAAAGGCCAGCAAGCAATTGCTGGCCTTTTTACTATGATGGATCGATATGCCACTGACCTTTTCCTTCCTGCCTGAAACTTACGGTATTTATCGCTTGCCAGAGCATGCGCCCATTCCCACCCCAATGGTCAGCGGCTTTTGGGCCTTCAGTCGGGCCGAAAATGAGGCAACAGTAGTTTGCAGTGTGGGTGGCTGCCCACACGCAGAACATAAAAATGAAGGCTGGAAGGCACTCAAGCTGCATGGACCATTTGATTTTTCGCTGACCGGAATACTCGCCAATGTCAGTGCAATTCTTGCGCAAGCAGGTATCAGTATCTTCGCTTTATCGACGTATGATACCGACTATGTCCTCATTAAAGAGAAGGATGTAACTGCTGCCACCCACGCGCTCGTAGCTGCTGGCCATCATCACTTCGTGTGATGCGCATTGGCGCTGCTTCGAATTTTTGCTATGATGCAGTTGATATGGAGGTTCCAGTGATGAAATTATCTGTTCCCCTGCTTGTTATGCTTGCGCTTTCGGCATGTGCCACCATCACTGCCAGCCATGAGCAAGAAATAACCATCACCACCACCCCAGCCGGGGCGCGCTGTGTACTTGAAACAACCCAGCAACAGTGGCTGATTGAGGAAACCCCGGGCAGTGTGAGTGTTCCACGAGCGTTTGAGCCGCTGCTGGCCACCTGTACGCTCACAGGTTACGCCAAAAAACACGTAACGATTGAAGCGCAAACCCGTGGTCGCGCCTATGGTAATATTTTGCTGCTGGGGGTGCCAGCCTTGGTAGATGCTGGAACGGGCGCTGGCTACGAATATAGCCCTGACCATCTGGAACTAACCTTCGAGCGCGCCGCGCCATAATTACCATGCGAATGTGGCATAGTTTCCCCTTGTAATTTAACGCCATCCAAGTAGTTCTAGGGCCATTAGGAGCCCTTATGACGACATCGCCACTGACCAAGCCAGCAACTAACAGCAAATACAAGCGCGTACTCATCAAAGTATCGGGTGAAGCGCTGATGGGTGACAAAGGCTATGGCCAGGATTTACAGACCATTCAACGTATCAGCAACGACATCAAACAAGTCGCGGACATGGGCGTTGAGGTGTGCGTGGTCGTCGGTGGCGGCAACATTTTCCGTGGCATTTCCGGTGCGGCACAGGGCATGGAGCGCAGCAGCGCCGATTACATGGGCATGCTTGCCACGATTTTGAACGCGCTTGCGATTCAAAATATTCTTGACCAAACCGGCATTGAAACCCGCGTGATGAGCGCCATCGAGATGGACCAGGTCTGTGAGCCCTATATCCGCCGCCGCGCGATTCGCCACCTTGAACATGGCCGCGTGGTGATTTTTGCAGGCGGTATTGGCAGCCCCTATTTCACGACGGACACCACCGCTGCCCTGCGCGCAAGCGAAATGGGCTGCGACGCATTGCTCAAGGGCACGCAGGTGGATGGTGTCTATACCGCCGACCCGAAAAAAGACAAAAACGCGACGCATTACGAACACCTCACCTACCATGACGTGCTGGCAAAAGACCTGAAAGTGATGGACGCTGCGGCCATTTCGCTCGCGCGCGAGAACAACATTCCCATCCTTGTCTTTTCCATTACGGAAGCGGGTGGCTTTGCCAATGTCATCAATGGTCGGGGCAAGTTCACCACCATTCAAGATTAATTACTAACGGAGTACTCTCAATGCTTGCTGATCTCACCAAACGTATGGATGGCGCGCTTCTCACCTTGAACAAGGAATTTGGTAGCTTACGCACCGGCCGTGCCAGCACCAACCTGCTCGATACCATTCAGATCGAAGCCTATGGCAGCATGCTGCCCATGAACCAAGTAGGTAACGTGACCGCGCCTGAAGCGCGTATGCTGATGGTCAATGTCTGGGATAAGGGCATGATCAAGGCCGTGGAAAAAGCCATCCGTGAATCCGATATGGGCCTGAACCCAGCGGTGGATGGCCAAACCATCCGCGTGCCAATCCCTGCCCCATCGGAAGAGCGCCGTAAGGAGATGGCGAAAATCGCCCATAAATATGCCGAAAGCGCGAAAGTGGCTGTGCGCAACGTGCGCCGCGACGGTATGGACGACCTGAAGAAACAGGAAAAAGAGAAAAAAATCTCGGAAGACGAGCAACGCACCCAATCGGAAAAAGTGCAAAAGCTGACCGATGATTACATCAAGAAAATCGACGAGCTTTTGGTCGCCAAAGAAAAAGACATCATGAGCGTGTAATGCCTCACAGCGCTGCGCAGTTAGACCGTCCGACCGAGGCCGTAAGCCTGCCGCGCCATATCGCGGTCATCATGGATGGTAATGGCCGCTGGGCGCGTGAACATGGGGTCAGCCGTGCACGCGGGCACAACCAAGGGTGCGAAACCTTACGTAACCTGCTCGATAATTGCCGCGCCCGCCCCTTCATTCGTGAACTGACGCTGTATGCCTTTTCGCACGAGAACTGGCAGCGCTCGCCCGAGGAAGTTGCGGATTTGATGACGCTGATGCGCCATTATGTGAAGCGTGAAGCCCCCAATTTGCACGAAAATAACGTGCGGATGCGTTTTGTCGGTGAGCTGGATATTCTGGCACCTGATATCCGTTTCGACCTTGAGAGTGTCGCGCATCTGACGCGTAACAATACCGCCCTCACCGTGACGATGGCGATTTCCTACGGCTCACGTCAGGAGATTACCACCGCCACACGCCGCATTGCGCAAAAGATTGTAGATGGTACGCTTGCGCCCGAGCACATCGATCAAGCACTGATTGCCCAGCACCTGCACACCGCCGGCAACACCGACCCCGACTTGTTGATTCGCACCGGCGGCGAAGAGCGCTTGAGCAATTTTCTTCTCTGGCAGTCCGCCTATACGGAACTTTATTTCACCGAGCGCCTGTGGCCGGATTTTAACGCCGCCGACCTTGACGCCGCCATTGCCGATTTCAGCCAGCGCGAGCGGCGCTTTGGCACGCGTAAAGAGGCGTAGTGCCCATTTCAATCGAGCTTAAGCAACGCATCATCAGCGCCGTTGTGCTGCTGGTCATCGTCATCGCCCTCACCTTATGGAGCCTTGAGAGTTTTGCCCTGATGTGCGTCGTTGGCGGCGGCATCCTGATGCGCGAATGGCATCACCTCACCCGCGCGCGGGGCATGCTGTGGCTGCCTATTGGCATCCTCTATATCGCCAGTGCAGTGGCCGCATTGATATATCTGCGCAGCGAAAATTTGAATATCCTGCTTGCAGTGTTCGTCATTGTCTGGGTGGGCGATAGTGCCGCCTATATCGTTGGCAAACGGTTTGGCCGTCATAAAATTGCGCCCACCATCAGCCCCGGCAAAAGCTGGGAGGGCCTTGTGGGCTCAGTCATTGCCAGTGCGGCAGTTGCAGCGTATCTGGGTTCCATGGCACCGATTCCCCACGCCGTGCTGGGCATGGTATTCGCCCTGCTCGGCCTTGGCGGTGATCTGTTCGAATCCGCCTTGAAGCGCAAGGCAGGGGTGAAGGATAGCGGCGCGCTCATCCCCGGTCATGGTGGGCTGTTCGACCGCGTGGATGCGCTGTTGCCATGCGCGATATTTGCGGGCTTGGCACTATACATCCGGCTGAATTTTTAGTACTGCATGGCCATGCAACGCGTTTCTCGTAGCCCCGCCTCAATGCCCTCCACCCGCCGCGTGACGATTCTTGGCGCCACCGGGTCGATTGGGGATAGTACGCTGCGTGTGATTGCCCAGCACCCGGCGCGCTTCAGCATCACGGCCCTCACCGCGCAAAACAATGCCGAAAAACTGATCACGCTTGCCAAACAATTTCGCCCAAGCCTTGTCGCCATCGGTAACGAGGCGCATTTCGCACAGGTGCGCGCAGCGCTTGCACCGCTTGGCATCACGGTGCTTGCTGGCGCCAAAGGCATCGAGGAAGCAGCGCAGGTTGAGGCCGATATTACCATTGCCGCGATTGTTGGTGCCGCAGGTTTGCTCCCCACCTTACGCGCAATGGAGCAAGGCGCCAGTGTGGCACTCGCCAATAAAGAAGCCCTTGTCTGTGCGGGCACGCTGGTGATGGATCTATGCGCCACCCATGGCACCAAGCTGCTACCCGTCGATTCCGAACATAACGCTATTTTTCAGGTCCTCGCGACAGAGCATCGCGCAGCGGTTGAAAAAATTACCCTCACCGCTTCGGGCGGGCCATTGCTTCACCACCCACTAAATGCATTTGATGCCGTGACGCCCGAAATGGCCGTCAACCACCCGCGCTGGAGTATGGGCGCGAAAATATCCGTCGATTCCGCGACCATGATGAACAAGGGGCTTGAACTCATCGAAGCGCATTATTTGTTCGATATGCCCGCCTCGAAGCTCGCGGTGCTGATTCACCCGGAATCGATTATCCACTCCCTCGTGCATTACGCGGATGGCTCGGTGCTCGCCCAACTGGGGATGCCGGACATGGCCATCCCGATTGCCTATGCACTCAGTTGGCCTTCGCGCATGCCGGTTGAAACGCCACGGCTGGATTTGGCACAGATGGGCAAACTGACCTTCGCACCGCTTGAGGCTGCGCGCTTCCCTGCCCAAGAGGGAGCC
>CAZOFC010000039.1:0-13274 GCA_964578965.1 uncultured Azospirillum sp. | reverse complement strand
GGCCAGTGCTGCTTCGTTCGCCTCGCGTCGTGTGTGCCCGCGCGCCAGTAGCTGTTCAATCGTGTGCCTGAAATCGTCATCCCTACGCAGCATTTCGCGGACCTTTGTGCGGGCATAACGCGGGTCGGCATTGGTCGGGTCCTCGATCCATTGCTCACCTCGCGCGGCGAGATAGGCGCATAAATCCGTTTTCGAATGGGCCAGCAGTGGGCGCAAAAAATCAATGCCGCGATAGGTGCGTAAGGGTCGCATACCGGCTTCACCATCGCTTGGTGTGCGAGTGACATCGAGCTGGTTGGTGCCGCGCAAATGGGCCATCGCTGCGGTTTCCAGCTGGTCGTCACGGTGATGGCCGAGCAGACAATGCTGGATGCCATGATTGAGGCAATAATCGGCTATTGCATCGTAGCGCCATTGCCGCGCCGCCTGCATGCGGTTATTGCCTGCGGGGTGATGATGAGGGGTGAGGATGCGGTGCGTGATACCATGATGCGCCATCATCTGCGCGACCTGCGCTGCTTCCGCCGTCGAGCCTTCGCGCAGGCGGTGATCGACGGTGAGGGCAACGAGGGTGATATCGCGCTTCGTGCACCATTGCTGTGCCATCAGCGTCATCGCAAGGCTATCCGCACCGCCTGAGAGCGCAACAGCGATGGAAGACACTAGTCGCCAGTCGTCAGTCGCCAGTGAAGGAATGAGAAGATGCTGCAAAGCATGGGTAAATTCAGCACAAAGTTGTGCGTCATTGCTGGTGACTGGTGACTGGCGTCTGGCGACTGCGCGGGTCACTTGCACTCAAAGGTCGTGCGTGCTTCGCTGGCTTTGGCGGCTGTGCGCGCGGCAGTAGCGCCATATTTACTGATGACCTGCGACAACACCACACAGGCTTCGGTCTTGCGTTTAATTTGGGCAAGCGACAGCGCAAGTTTGTAGAGATTATCCGGCGCTTTCTGGCCATCGGGGTTGACCTCGAAGCCTTTGCGGAAGCTCTCGGTCGAGCGGGTGAAATCGCTGCGCGCATACTGGCTTTCGCCAAGCCAGTAAAACGCATTTGCGGTCAAGGGGTCGGCGGGATATTTCTTCACGAACCCATCAAAACTGGTGGCGGCCTCGGCGAATTTTTTCTCGTTCAGCAGCTTGAAGGCATGGCTGTAATGGGCGTTCGCATCCGGGAAGTCCTTGCCGGTCACGGCAGGTTTTTCAACCGGTTTTGTTTTTGCTTCGGGTTTATAGGTGGCGGGCGTTTCTGTGTCATTTGCTAAGCCTGCAGGTTCTGCAGCAGGTTCGTTTGCTGGTGGCACCGCGGGAGTAGCCGCCGGGGCAGGCGTGGCTTCCGCATGCGCCTGTTTTTGCTCGATTGCGCGCAGGCGGAAATCGACATCATCCGACAGGCGTTTCACGTCATTCGCGATCTGTTTGTTCTGGAACTGGGTCTGTTCAATCAGCCCACGGATCTGGCGCATTTCTTCATCGATCTGCGAGAAACGTACCTGAAGCTGGCCAGAATTCATCGCCGCACCGCCGCCACCTTCGCCACCGCTCGTGCCGTTGCGATAGACTTGCTTTTGCACAAAGGTGACATCGCGCTCCAGACGGTCGAGCCGCTCGCTTAAGCTACTCGTATCCTGCGCGTGTGCGGGCAGGGCAGAACACATTAGCAAAGCAACAGCAAGCAAGGGGTGGCGCATGGGGTTCTCCAAAAAAGCAGATACGCTTGGCTAGCAAAGTTTTCGGCGCAATTCAAGGATTGCGGTAGTAAAAAAGCCCGCCATTGCTGGCGGGCTTTTCTATGTATAGTTCTGGCGGGCTTCACCGAAGTTCAGCGAGCATGAGCATCGCTGAACGACACGGCCATTGAGGCCGAAAGCCTGCGCGGCGCCTGAGCGCCACACAAAACTAGTTAGCGATGACCGTTACTGCGCGGCGGTTCTGGCTCCATGCACCTTCGTCGTTACCGGTAGCAGCAGGACGCTCCTTACCGAACGAGAGGGTGTTGATGCGGCTAGCAGCCACGCCTTGACCTACGAGGTAGTTTTTCGCAGCCGTTGCACGACGCTCACCCAGCGCGATGTTATACTCGCGGGTGCCGCGCTCATCGGCGTGACCTTCGAGAGTGACGTTCACGCTGCTGTTTGCTTTGAGCCACTCAGCCTGACGATCCAGTGCTGCTTGGCCTTCCGAATCCACTACCGAGCTGTCGGTCGCGAAGTAGATACGGTCGGTGATGTTGGTGCCATCCGCTGCGGTACCAAGAACGCCAGCGCCGGTGCCTGCGCCATTCGCGCCAAGGCCGCCAGCAGCGCCATCATCGGTCGAGGTCGAGTCGCACGCGGCGAGAAGAAGTAAGGAAGCTGCGAGCGCTAAAGCGGTCTTTTTCATGAGTAATCTCCTGAGGAATAATGTTTTTTCTCTGCAATCACTGCAGTTTGCTTCGCGCTTATTGCACAGTCTCGTGCATTTGACAAGGTGGGGTTGAAACGAAATCACTCCGCTCGTGTGCAAAGCCCATAGCTGTGGCAAGATTGTAACAGGTGTGCATAAAATCATAGCCATTGGCGGCAACGCAGCCTAGCGTAAGTGCATGACCCATATGCTGGAACAGTTCGCGGTAATGAAGCAGTTTGCCTGCCTTGGCGCGCACTGCCCCGATACCTGCTGCCGTGGGTGGGACATGCCGGCCGATGCGCCGCAAATCGCCCGTTATGCATCGCAGGCGCCCGAGCTGTTGGCGATTGTAGATACGGATGCAACGATTTTAAAACGCGAGCCCGACGGCCAGCATTGCGCACAGCTGTGTGACGGTATCTGTAGCATCCATGCCCGCTACGGAACTGACATGCTGGGTGATGCCTGTTATTTTTACCCGCGCATGCTGAATAATATCGGCGGAAAACTGGTGATGAGTGGCGCGATTTCCTGCCCAGAGATGCTGCGTCTGGTGATGCAGACGCCCGCGCCGTTTACGCGTGAGGCTGCCGCGACGGATCGCCTGCCAGTGCATCGCCGCGATATACTGCCAGCGGGGTGGGATAGAGCTGCCGTGGATGCCGTGGTTGATGCAGCATTGGCGTGCGCGGGGGATGCCGCCCTGAGCCCGCAAGCAAGTATGGGCCGGTTGTTGGCCTTGGCCGAAGCGCTTGAACATAGCACTGCCGAGAATTGGCCATTGCACTGGCAACAGGCGGACGCGCAGGCGCCCAAGCCCATCACCAGCGACGGCGACAGCCACGCAGTTTACTATGCGCTAGCCCTCACAGAGGCATTTGGTGCGCCGGGCATTAGCCAGAAACTGGGTGGCATCATGGCGCGCATGGAGGAGGCGCTGGGCTGTCGCTTTGACCGCACGAGCCGCGAGATGGAATTTCTGGATTCCGCCACAAGCGCACAGGCCATGCTTCGTGCGCGCTGGCAGCGCGATGCGCAGGCAGCACTTGCCCCGATGCTGCGGCGCTGGCTTCAAGCGCAGGTGAGCATGACGATGTTTCCCTTCGGCGGCTTCCATGCCCTGAGTTTTGCCAAGCGTGGTGCGGTGCTGGTGCAGCGCTTTGCCACCATGCGCTTGGCGCTGATGTGCCATGTGCTTGAACACGGCGCATCGCTGAGTGAACAGCAGGTGATGGATGTGATGCAAGGATTGTCGCGCTTTATGGATCACCTCGCCGATGCGAAACTAACGATGATGATTCATCGTGACTCCGGCTGGGAAAGCCCCGCACGCCTGCGCGGGTTGATTGGATAGTCTCCAGTCTCCAGTGATGTTCCTGTAGCTTTTTTTCTGGAGACTAGCGACTGGAGACTACAAAAACTACATGGGTAGTAGTGGGCTCCAGGCTGGGTCACTGCCCTCTTGTGGGGTCGCCACTTCGCGCAGGTTATAGCCAGTAATATCCACTGAGTAGAGGCGTGAACGGTTCCCCGCCGCACCACCGGGGGCCTCACGGCCGAAGATGATCACGCGGCCATTGGGTGCCCAGCTTGGCCCCTCATCGAGCCAGCTTTGCGTGAGCAAGCGCTCGCCCGAGCCATCCGGCTTCATCACCCCGATGAAAAATTTACCACCCGATTGTTTGGTGAAGGCGATGAGATCGCCGCGTGGTGACCAGACGGGGGTGGAATATTGCCCCGTGCCAAAGCTGATGCGCTGAATATTGCCGCCGTTCGCATCCATCGTATAGAGCTGCTGGCTGCCGCCACGGTCGGAGTTGAACACAATCGCATGGCCATCGGGCGCATAGGAAGGCGAGGTATCAATCGCCCCGCCGGATTGCGTGAGGCGCTTGAGCGAGCGGCTGCGAAGATCCATCTCGTAAATACTCGTCACCCCGCCATTGGCGATGCTCATCAGCATGCGCGAGCCATCATGGTTGAAGCGCGGTGCGAACGAAATACCCGTAAAGCGACCAAGTGATTCTTCGCGGCCAGTTTGCAGATCACGCAGGAACACGCGCGCCTGACCACCCGCATAGGACATATAGAGAATGTCCTGTGTGTTGGGCGAGAAGCGCGGCGTGAGCACTAGGTTGCCGCCCTCGGTCAGGTATTTGTGGTTGGCGCCGTCTTGGTCCATGATGGCAAGGCGCTTCACTTTTTTCTTGGCCGGGCCGGATTCCGAGACATAGACAATGCGTGTGTCGAAATAGCCTTGCTCACCCGTCATGCGCTTATAGATCTCGTCCGAGATCAGGTGGCTGACGCGGCGCCAGTTGCGTGCAAAAGTGTTGTATTCTTTACCAGCAATCTGCTGCTGACCGAGCGCATCCCACAAGCGAAAGCTGATACGGATTTTGTCGCCACCCGTTGGGGTCACGGTGCCAGTGACAATCGCATTGGCGTTGATCTGGCGCCAATCAGCATAGCGGGGAATCGCATCGCCATTGGTGATATTCTCGATGAAGGCTTGGCTGCTGATGGGTTTGAACAGGCCCGAGCGCTCAAGGTCAGCCGCGATGACGCTGCTGACTTCCTGGCCTTTGGCATCGCCCGTAAATCCCGTCACTGCGATCGGCAGGGGTTCCACGTTCCCTTTGGTGATGTCGATTTTGAGTTCCGCACTTGCCGTGGCGGCAAAAAACATGACGGTCATGCAAGTAAGCAGCGATGAAAGGCGCATAAAAATCCCTAAGGCGAAAATGATTCCGCCAACGCATAGCCTGATGCGCGTTAAAATTCTATATCGAAATGTGGGTGTGGAAAGCGGAAATGAAAAGATTATAGCGTCGCTCGACAAAACATTCTCCAGGCCTCTCCAATCGTCATTGCGAGGAGCTATGCTCCGAAGCAATCCATCTGCTGTCTTTGATTGGCCAAGGTGGATTGCTTCGCTACACGCTCGCAATGACGCATCTTGCAAATTCTTGAGTTAAAGCCATACACTGACTGCTTTGTATCAATCTGCTACAACAAATCCTGCGGGCTGAAGGTAATCGCCATGTCGCGCCATGTGTTGTATTTATCGGGCGGCAGGTTCTTGAGAGGGCTGCATTGATGGGTGGCACGCAGTGCGCTATCCGCCGCGGCGCGGAAATAGGGGTCGCTGCTATAGCGTCCGCGCATTGAAGGGTCGAGTACGGCTTCAAGCACCGTGCCATCGGGTTGTAATTTCACCTTCACCGTGACGGTGAGTGACTGGGGGTCCTTCGCCCCGGCGGGCATGCGCCAGCAGGGAATGAATTGGCTGCGGATTGCATCCGTCTCGCTCAGCGATAAGGGTAGGGAGGCGTCATATGGCGCGTCGGACTTCGTTTTGTTCTCGGTGGCGTTGGTGGTATCTTTCGCGTTCTTGCTCGTGTCCGTTTTTTCTTCCTGCTTGAGCTTGTTCAAAAGTGCCGCGAACTCATCCGGTGCTGGTTTTTCGGCGGGTTTCTCTTTTGGTTTTTCGACAGGCTTGGGCTTTTCGCTGGGCAGCGGCTCGGCGTTCTCCATCGGGTCGAATTTTTTCTCCGGTGGCGGGGGCTCAAGCGGCTTTTCCTTCACGCTGGGTGGCACGGGTTTTTCGGTTTTCGGCGTGGGCGCTTTTTGCTCTTTCTGGATAGGGGTATCTGACGGTTTCACGTTCGTGATGCCAGTGATGGGCAATAGCTCAACCGTCATCACCAGCGGCACAGGCTCGGGTGTTTTGGGCAGCAGTGCGGGCAGGCCGAATGCCGCAACCAACAATGCAGTCGCGTGTAGTATAATCGAGAGGCTCACACTGCGGGATTGAACCATAGGCACGTGGGCGTTTCCTTCGCGCTAGCGTTTGGGCGCAATGCCCGACATATCGGTAAGCAGCGCAACTTTGCTGTAGCCCGCGCCATTGATTTCACCGATCACCCGCATGACCTGACCATAATCGATCGCGGTATCGCCACGCACAAAAATACGCGTGTCTTTTTTCGCACCGAGGATGGATTTCAACTTCGCCCCCAGCGTGGTGATGGTGGTTTCGGTGTTCTGGATGTAAATTGTCCCGTCCGATTTAATCGAGACATTGACGGGTTCGTCATTGCCAGGCACTGGCGAGGCCTGCGTTTTGGGCAAATCAACCGTGACCCCCGTGGTCAGCATGGGGGCTGCGACCATGAAGATGATGAGCAGCACAAGCATCACATCCACAAACGGGGTGATGTTGATGTCGTTGAAGCCGCCTTGGGTGCGGGTGTTGCGCCCGCGGCGTGAGCCGCCTTGCAGTTTCGCGCCCATTAGTGACTACCTTTATCCAGTTGGCGCGAAAGCAGCATTTGGAACTCGGTCGAGAAATCCTCAAGCTTGCCGGCAAGGCGGTTCAGCTCGCCGTTGAATTTGTTGAAGGCCATCACCGCTGGAATTGCCACAAACAAGCCAATCGCGGTGGCAAACAAGGCCTCGGCAATGCCGGGTGCGACCACAGCAAGGGAGGTGTTTTGCGAGCCCGCAATCGCGCGGAAGGAGTTGATGATCCCAATGCAGGTGCCAAGCAAACCAATGAACGGCGCCGACGAACCTGCCGTGGCGAGAAAGCCAAGCCCGCGCTCGAGGCGTTCCATCTCGCGGTTACGGGTCAAGGCCATTTGCTGGACGATACGCTCCTTCACCGTGATGGTGAGATCCGAGCTGCTGCGTGAACTGCCCGATGGCACCAGACGCTCCTGGCCTTTGCTTCTGAACCATTCTTCCATGGCGGCGGCGAACATGAGGCCAAGCGGGTGCTTGGTTTTACGCTTTTTGACTTTCTCGTAATATTTATCGAGCGCTTCGGCCGACCAGAATTCGTTCTCGAACTGGTTGGTCTTATCGTTCACGCTTCGCAGGGCCGCGATTTTCTCGATGATGATGGCCCAGCAGGCGATCGACATGCCAATCAGGATCAGCATGATGGCGAGCACCAGCGGCTCGGCATGGATGAGCAGGCTGATGAGCGACAAATCATGTCCGCCAGCGGCGGTGCCGGTCACGGTTCCGGCAACATCGGCAGCGTTCACGCCGGTGACAGGGGCAGCAGTGGTGGCCATGCGGTACTCCGTTTACGAATTTCTGATAGGTTCTTCAATGACGGGCGCGGCGGGCAGCAAGGCACGGAGCGCATCGGGAAGCAGCACGGGTGTAAAACTGTGCATGTGCACTGCCACCACTTCGATATCGACCGTTGCCAGCAGCGTATCGCCACGGGTAATCGTCTGGCGCAACGTCATACGCACTTTACCCATGCCCTGCAAGCGTGTTTCCACCATCAACAGGTCATCGAGGCGGGCTGGGCGTCGCCACTCGATAGTCGCGCGGCGCACGACGAACATGAGGCCAAATTCATTCTGCAGACGCTCACGCCCGATGGTGAGGTGGCGCAGCCACTCGGTGCGCGCCCGCTCACAGAAATTGAGGAAGTTGGAATGATACATCACCCCGCCCGCATCCGTATCCTCGTAGAATACGCGCACGGGGTAGAAGAAAGCATCATCTTTGGCAAAGGGAGTCATCATGGCGCAGATTTGCGGTTATTGGTTATAGGTTGCAGCAGGCGTAACCTCTCCCTTGGGAGAGGTCGAAATCATTTACCATGATTTCGGGTGAGGGCTTGCTGAATTTCCTCGAGCACACCTTCGATATTTTCTATGACGTCATTATTCCAAAATCGCAAGATTTGCCAGCCGGATTGCTCAAGTATTGCTGTTCTAGAAGCATCCTGTGTTTTATGCGCATCGTTGTTGTGTTGGCCGCCATCCAGTTCGATGCCAAGCATGCAGTCTTCGCACGCAAAATCGAGGATGTAGCCTTGAAACGGATGTTGGCGGCGGAATTTTACGCCAAGCTGGCGGTTGCGTAGCCGATACCAGAGCTTCTTTTCAACTTCAGTGCTGTGGATACGCAGATGGCGTGCCTGATGGATATGCTGCGCTTTTGCAAAAAGGCGTTTCATGCAGCGGCGCTCCAAGCCCTCACCCGAAACGCCCTAGAGCGTTTCGACCTCTCCCAAGGGAGAGGTTATTTCTGTGTCCTCGCAGAACACGCGCACGGGGTAGTAGATAGCGTCGTAATATGCGTAGGGGTTCATCATATCTCTCTAGCAAGACAAGTATCTTCCGTGCTTGGGTCCATGAATCTATTTAAATATCGGGCGCGTTGTAGATTAAGTGAAGCGCGGCAACCAACAAAATGAATATGCCCTTCACGACCAAAATCATATGTATAAGGTAGGCATGCCGAATCTCTAAATTTTACCCATGCCTGTTGTTCCGCAAGCAATGCCCTATATGCGCTATCTGAATAATAGCCTTTTTTTAAACCCTCTGAGTATTTGGAGACAACGCATTGCCAAACTTCGTTGAGTAGTAAAGTTTGCTCGTCCTTATCTTTGGCTGCGCACTCAACTAATTCCTTAGTGCGTGTTACTGGATTTCCATTCTCATAAATGCAGGGATTTGTTTTTGATACAACATCATCCCCTGCAAATAACGAGAGGGGAATGAATGATACAGCTATAAATGCCATAAGCGATGTGCAGTATTGCATACTATTTGTACCTTCACTCGTCCCCATCCAGCAACCCGAGCTGCTCGGGGGTGAGGTTTTTCTTTGGTGCCTTGAGGCCCAAATGCTTGAAGGCGGTGGCGGTGAGCACGCGTCCGCGCGGGGTGCGTTGAATGAAGCCTAGCTGCAGCAAAAATGGCTCGATGGTTTCCTCAATCGTGTCGCGCGCCTCACTGAGTGCGGCGGCAATGGTCTCCACACCCACGGGCCCGCCCTCGTAATGCTCCGCAATGAATTTGAGGTAGCGATGGTCGGATGAATCCAACCCCAAGCTATCCACCTCGAGGCGCTTCAAGGTTGCATCCGCCATCACCGCGCTGATGGAATCACTACCCGAGGCATGCGCAAAATCACGCACGCGCTTGAGTAATCGCACGGCGATGCGTGGGGTGCCCCGCGCGCGGTTAGCAATCTCGTGCGCACCATCGGGTGTGATGGTAACGTTGAGGAGTGCCGCCGCACGGCTGACGACTTTCTTCAGCTCTGCCACATCATAAAAATTGAGCTTCAAAGGGATACCAAAACGGTCGCGCAATGGGCCAGTGAGCAAGCCAATGCGGGTGGTCGCGCCAACCAGCGTAAAGGCCGGTAAATCAATCCGCACGGTGCGCGCACTCGGCCCTTCGCCGATGATCAAATCGAGCTTGAAATCCTCCATCGCGGGGTAAAGCACTTCTTCGACCGCAGCATTCAGGCGGTGAATTTCGTCGATGAATAGCACATCATTCGCCTGCAAATTAGTGAGGATGGCGGCAAGGTCCCCCGCCTTGGTGAGGAGTGGGCCGGAGGTGGCACGAAAATTCACGCCCATTTCCTTCGAGACAATAGTCGCGAGTGTCGTTTTACCTAAGCCTGGGGGGGCCATAAAGCAGCACATGGTCGAGCGCTTCGCCGCGGGTTTTGGCAGCGCGGATGAACACATCGAGGTTCTCGATCACCTGCGGTTGGCCCGTAAAATCACTCAAACTTTGTGGGCGAATGCCGCGCTCGATATCGTCGCCATCGAGTTTTTCGGGGGTGGTGAGGGCGGCAGTGCTCATGCGATTTCCCCTGTATTGTCATTCCTGCGAAAGCAGGAATCCACTTTAAGGAGATCCCCGCTTTCGCGGGGATGACAAAATAAAGAAATCATGCCGCTAGCTCCCGTAAGCTTTCGCGAATCAGCACATCGAGTTTGCTGTCGGGCTTTTCGGCTTGCAGGCGCATCACCACGCTGAAGGCTTCACTGCGCCCATAGCCCAAATGCACAAGGGCTGAGAGCGCATCCTCAATCACACTGGGGGCGGGTGCCGCGGCTTTTTTGCCTTTCGCTGGTGTTGCATCGGCGCTGTGGCCGGCGGTAATGCTGAAGCCTGCGGCACCAAGCTTCACCGCCTGCGACTTTAGCTCGATGACCAAACGCTCGGCAAGTTTGGGGCCAACACCAGAAACAACGGTGAGGGCTTTTTTATCCTGTGCGGCAATCGCAGTGAGGATTTGTTCGGGGCTCAAGGTGCTTAAAATCGCCATTGCCATTTTGACACCCACACCCTGCACGGTGGTGAGGGTTTTGAACCAGACGCGTTCGGTCGCCGTGGCAAACCCATAGAGGTGGATATGATCCTCGCGGACATGGGTTTCGGTGAGCAGGCTCATCACCCCCCCACGCTCGGGCAGGGCGCTTAAGGTCTTGGCACTCGCGAACACAAGATAGCCGACGCCATTCACATCGAGAATCAGGTGATCCTCGGCAACATCATCGACACGGCCCGTGAGTTTTCCAATCATGCGATAGTTATATAGTGCTTAGTGCTTGGTGCCTAGTGCCTTATAGAGGCTGTGGGTGAGATTATTGCACACGCTGATATTCATTATAGTTTATGGAAACACTCCAAGTCAGTAGTGCGAGAAACATATAAGTATTCTTTTGTTTAACAACAAAGTTATTGCGCTCGTTGATGGCAAAAAATGTGTCTGTTGTTCTGTCCGCGATATCCGAATATTTACTGCTCCAGAGCAATTCTCCATCTTTTAGTACAAAATCCCTTGGCGATATGCATTCTCTTTGCGCCAATATTGTTCCTGCAGCGTTTAATACCTGTAAATGGAATTTTTGCTCGTTCTCGTAAATAACTCTAATAAATACAGATTCCGTGGTAATATTTTCTGGCCAGGAAGTAGTATATTTTAAAGGCGATCTTAAAACCCAAACCAGACTGCTCTCTCTTGCACGGTCTTTGAATTTGAGGCTCTCATCTCTGTCGTTATAGGCTAGGTAGGTACCTTGTAATTCTTTCAAGCTGGTTAACTTCTTCAACTCGCCGATATTTTCATCATAGTTTTTATATCCAAAACAGCCTGAAAGCTGAACCAACAAAAATACACATAGCACATAGCGGCACATAGTATTATCCAGATAGTTAGTAAGAGTGATTGTGCGCGTGGCAAATCGCAATGGCCAGTGCGTCGGCGGCGTCATGCTTGCAGGCCTTGAGGGCCTCGCGGCTGGCGGGCATGAGGACGCCCACCATCTGACTGACTTGGTTTTTATCGGCCGCACCGGTGCCCACAAGCGCCTTTTTCACGCTGCGGGTGGCATATTCCGCGACGGGTAACCCCTGCGCGGCGAGGGTGACGATGAGCGCGCCGCGCGCTTGCCCGAGCTTAAGGGTGCTTGCACCATTGGCAGTGACAAAGGTTTCCTCAATCGCTGCGGTGGTGGGTTTATAGAGCGCGATGATACGGCTGAGATCAGCGTAGAGTTCATGTAAGCGCTCGCTCAAGGGTGCCTTGCTATCGGGCGCAATGGTGCCGCAATCGATGAAGGTGAGGGACGAGCCTTTCGATTCAATAACGCCCCAGCCGGTCGAGACCAGCCCCGGATCGATGCCGATGATGCGTGTGCTGCTGCTCATGCGGCTGCCAACGCGGTAAGTGCTTCACCCTCAAGGCGATAGACAGTCCACTCATTCATTCTCTTGGCGCCAAGCCGCTCATAAAAATCAATCGCAGGCGCGTTCCAATCGAGCACCCACCATTCGACACGGCCGCAGCCTTCGGCCACCGCTTTGGTAGCAAGGTGCTGAAACAATTGTTTGCCAATGCCACTGCCGCGATGGGCGGGAGAAACATAAACATCTTCGATGTAAATGCCGTGGCGACCAAGGAAGGTGGAGAAATTATAAAAATACAGCGCCATACCTACAGGTTGACCATGATGCTCCGCGATGATGGCGTGGGCGCGCGCATTGGGCTGCGTGAGAATGGCTTCAATCCTCTCGGGTGTTGCGACAACTTCATGCGCGAGCTTTTCATACACCGCGAGCTCGTGAATAAAGTTAAAAACGATTGCGCCATCGCCCTTACTAGCATCGCGGATCGTGATGTGGTTCGCCTCATGCATGGTTATTCTTTTGCCGTTGGCGCTGGTAGCTTAATGCTACGCGCGCGCATCCGACGAATAGAGTGGTGGCGCACGCAAAGCAGGGCAAGATTGGCAAAAATATACGCAACGACAACCTCAAGCCCGAAGGAAGAAAGCGCCAGCGTGTATTGCTCGCGCAGGAGGATAATCATGGCGATTTGAACCGCCGCCACCATGATCATCACCATGGCATAAAAACTGAACCAGCGGGCGGGCACCAGCCAGGTGAGCAGGGGGATGAGAAAAACAATCAGGCGCAATGCCATCAGGCGCTCAGTTTCTGTAGGGCAGCGTCGTCAAACGCGGCATTGGTGTACACTTCCTGCACGTCGTCATTATCCTCAAGCGCTTCGATCAGGTCGCTTAAGGCATCAACCGTATCGGCACCGACAGGGGCGGTGATTTTGGCAAGGAAGGTGAGCTTTGCCGTCACGGGGTCACCAAATTGTTTCGCGAGTGCATCACGCACAGCAATCATGGTTTCCATAGTGGTGGTGATGCGGTGCAGCCCATCCGTGGTCTCACAATTTTCGGCACCCGCATCAATCGCGGCTTCGAGCATGGCGTCTTCAAGGATTTTCTCGGCAGGGTATTCAATCAGCCCGATATGCTCGAACATGAAGGCGACTGAGCCGCTTTCACCCATATTACCGCTGTTTTTGGTGAAAATGCTGCGCAGGTCCGATGCGGTGCGATTGCGGTTATCGGTCAGCGCATCAACCAGAATGGCGACACCGCCGGCACCATAACCCTCGTAGCGTACGGGCTCATAGGCCTCGCTGGTGCCGGTGCCTGAACCTTTGGCAATCGCTGCATCGATGCGGTCTTTGGGCATGCCGATATTGGTGATGTAGCGCGGCGTCGAGAACACTTCCTTGCCGGCCAGGGA
>CAZOFC010000038.1:3652-13350 GCA_964578965.1 uncultured Azospirillum sp. | reverse complement strand
GGGGGGAATGTGCTGAATGAACCCCCCCAAGGATTTGCAAGAGCAAATCCCGCTCCCCCTCAAGGGGGGAGCAAAGAGCTCTCTGTTGTTCTGCTTGCCACCGGCTCGGAAGTGCAGCTGGCGGTGGAAGCGCAAGCGCAGCTTGAGGCCAAGGGCATCGCCACCCGCGTGGTGAGTGTGCCGTGTATAGAATTGTTCATGCAGCAAACGCCTGCCTATCGTGCATCCGTGCTCGGCGATGGCGTGAAACGCATCGCTATCGAGGCGGCGATTGAGCAAGGCTGGGAGAAGTTGCTCGGCGAGAATGGCATTTTCATTGGCATGAAATCGTTCGGCGCATCCGCCCCGGCGGAAGTGCTGTATGAAAAATTCGGTATCACCACCGCTGCGATTGTGAAGGTGGCGAGTTAACTAGGGAGTTACTATGAAGAGAGTATCTTTGGGTTTGTTGTTTTTACTGTGTGCATGTGCGTCAGCTACCGAGACTTACACTCCTGATGGTAAAAAAGGCTATTCTTTGACGTGCTCTGGAACCGCAAGAAGCTGGGGTATGTGCTATGAAAAGGCTGGTGAGTTATGCGGCACAAAAGGCTACAATGTGCTAGAAAAATCGGGAGAACAGGGTGCATTTGCCAATGTCAATGGTGGCGGCGCTTTTGCAACCACTACAAATACACGCACCATGCTAATTAGTTGTAAAAAGTAGAAGTAAGAATGATTGTTTTCCGATCTTCAAAACACATAAATTCGATTTTGAAGGCAGGGAGCTAAGCGTGCAACTCTATCGTATTTGTAGCCAAGCGCAGTGGGAAGAAACCCAAAAAACAGGCATGTTCCCACCTTCTGCGCAGGATGTGGCGGATGGGTTCATTCACCTCTCGAGCCTTGAGCAGACAGGGGCGACGATCCGTAAGTATTTTCGTGGGCAGACCCACCTTATAATGCTGACGATTGATAGTGATAAACTTATCGGTGAAGTGCGCTGGGAAAATTCTGGCACGGGCCGCCGGGGTGATTTTCCGCATCTCTATGGGCAACTGCCAGTTTCGGCGATCATTGAGGCTATGCCATTTGACGCGCCGGAATAACCCGCTATAACGCCTCGAAAGCGAGGAACCTATGACCATCAAGATTGGGATTAACGGGCTTGGCCGCATTGGCCGCTGCGTAGCGCGCGCGATCATTGAAGAAGGCTATGACGACATTTCGCTCGTGGCGGCGAATGGCTCTGCGAGCAATGCCAACCACGCGCATTTGCTGCAATATGACTCGGTGCATGGGCGCTTTCAAAACAAAATCACGTTCGATGATAACGCCATTGATATGGGCCGTGGGCCGATAAAAATCACCCACGAGCGCGACCCCGCCAAGATTGATTGGGCCACACTAGGTGTGGATTTTGTTTTAGAGTGCACGGGTGCATTTAATTCAAAAGAGGCGGCCTCGGTGCACCTCACATCCGGCGCCAAGAAGGTGCTGATTTCGGCACCCGCGGGGGATGATTGCCCAACCTTTGTCTATGGCGTGAATTGCAATAAACTCACAGGTGCGGATACGGTGTTCTCAGTCGGTAGTTGTACCACTAACGCCCTGGCACCGATTGCAAAAGTATTGGATGATCAGTTCGGCATTGAATCAGGGTTCATGACCACGATTCATGCCTTCACGGGTGACCAGAATTTGGTGGATGGCAGCCACAAGGATTTACAGCGCGCACGCGCGGCTAGCTTAAGCATGGTGCCTAGCAAAACGGGTGCGGCAAAGGCGATTGGCCTCGTGCTGCCACAGCTTGCAGGTAAAATGAACGGTGTGGCGATTCGTGTGCCAACCCCGAACGTGTCGCTTGTGGATTTGACGGTGGTGACCAAAAAGCCCGTGACCAAGGATGAGGTGAATGCGGCGTTCGCGCATGCCGCACAAAATATGCATAAAAACGTACTAAAAGTGAACCAAATCCCCCTTGTTTCCATCGATTTTAGCCATGATAATGCAAGTTCCATCGTCGATCTGGCAGGCACCAGTGTGGTGAATGGCAATTTGCTGCGTGTCGCCAGTTGGTATGATAATGAGTGGGGCTTCAGCTGCCGGATGCTTGATTTGGTGCGGCTGGCGGCGAAGGTTTAGCGTGTTCTATCTTTTGCTTCGTTTCTAGTGGTGTGGCCAACCCATCTGGTGCCTTCACCATCACCCCGCGCGCATTCTTCTCTGATGACTTCATCTAACCCGGCTGTGCGAACTTCGCTGATACGTGGCTGACGCGGTCAGCGCGAATTTCTGCTGCTGTTGTGTTGATCAGGGCAAATGGGTTGGTGGGTTTATTGTTCATAGCAAGGCTTTCTCAGCGTCCTTTGCCACCGTCACGCGGGAAGATGGCATCAAGCGGTTCAACGCCTGCTTCGCGTTCTGCAATAAAATCGGCTGCTTTAGTGAAAGTTGGTTTCCTTGGACCTTTTTGGGCAATTTTAGCAATCAAGTCGCGGCGCTTCTCAAGGCCAGCTTCATCGAGCGGTGCTCCTAGAGGCGCACGATCAGCGGCTCTCTCCAACGCCTCGGTAAAGCGCTGTGCCATTTCTTCCTCGCTTAGTAATCCCTTACGGCCGCGGTTGTTATTACCACTATTCCCCATGACTCACTCCTTGATTGATGCATGAAACTACATTAGCAGTTGGGCACCTATTTGTTTATGAAGGTTTTATGAAGACAACGCGCCTGCCCACCCTTGAGTCGCTTGATGTTACTGGCAAAACCGTGCTGGTGCGGGTGGATTTGAATGTGCCGATGCTGGCCGGGCGGGTGACGGATGCCACCCGCATCAACCGGATTGTGCCGACGCTTCAATACCTCATGGAGCGGGATGCAAAAGTCGTCATCCTCTCGCATTTGGGCCGCCCCAAGGGGTTCGACCCCGGCCAGTCGCTCGCTCCACTCGTTGATGCGTTGAGTGCTGCGCTGTGGGACCGACCGGTGAAATTTGCCCCGGATTGTGTGGGCAGTGCCGCCAAAATGGCCGTGGATGGGGCGAACTCGGGCGATGTGATTTTGATGGAAAACCTGCGCTTCCATGCCGAGGAGGAGGCGAACGACCACGAGTTTGGCCGCGCGATGGCGAGTTTGGGCGATGTGTTTGTGAACGATGCGTTCAGTTGTTCGCATCGTGCCCATGCCTCGATTGTCGGCATCAACCCCTATTTGCCCTCGGCTGCTGGGCGCTTGATGGAAGAAGAAGTCGCGGCGCTGACGCGTGTGCTCGCCGAGCCTGCACGCCCACTGACCGCCATTGTGGGCGGCAGCAAAGTTTCCACAAAACTTGATTTGCTCAGTAATTTGCTTGAGAAAGTCGATAATCTCGTCATTGGCGGGGCGATGGCCAACACGTTTTTACATGCGCAGGGCATTAATGTGGGGGCATCGCTATGCGAGGCTGAGATGGCCGAGACCGCCCGTGCGATTATGGCGAAAGCCGAGACGGCGAATTGCCGGATTATTCTGCCCATTGATGCGGTGGTGACCACGAAATTCAAGGCTCATGCACCCGCGATTGTGTGTGATGTGAATCATATCCCAACGGATGGCATGATGCTGGATGTGGGACCGCGTAGCTTGCTTGCGCTGCAGGCCGTGATTGTGGATAGCAAAACATTGGTCTGGAATGGGCCCGTTGGCGCGTTTGAAACCTCGCCGTTTGATGCAACCACAGTGCAACTCGCGCGCATGGTGGCGGCCGCGTCGCGCACCGGTGCATTGCATAGTGTGGCGGGAGGTGGTGACACGGTGGCGGCACTTGCCCATGCGGGGCTATCGGCGGAACTGAGCTATCTTTCGACTGCTGGTGGGGCGTTTCTGGAATGGCTCGAAGGCAAGGAATTGCCCGGCATTGCCGCACTGATGCAGGCGAATAATCAGGCCAGCCGAAAGCTGGCGTAACACCACAAAGGAGACGCCAATGATTACTGGATTGTATGCTGGATGCTTGGGAATTCTGTTGGTGCTGCTCTCGTTCAATGTCATCCGTTATCGGCGGCGCAACAAGCTGGCGCTGGGTGAAAATGGTAGTTTTGAATTAACACGCGCCATTCGTGCCCACGGGAATTTTGTTGAATATACGCCAATGTTTCTGGTGATGTTGGCGATGGCGGAAGTGCAAAGCCTTCCCGCCTATGTGATTCATTTACTTGGCGCTGCGTTTGTTGCCGGGCGTTTGGCGCATGCCTACAGCCTGCTACGCCATGAGCGCTATGTCGATGGGGTGATTCAGCATAACCCCATCTGGCGCATGGTGGGGATGATGTGCACCTTCAATGTGCTTGGCATTTTATCGCTCATCCTGTTAATCCAATTTCTGTTTTAAATGATCATCATTACGAGGACTGCATGACGCTTACCCCCAAGGTAAAAGAAATCCTGAGCTGGTATGAGGCCGATAGCGCCAAGACCAAAGAAAACCTGGCGCGCATGCTGATGCACGGTAAACTGGGCGGCTCGGGTAAGATGGTCATTCTGCCCGTCGATCAAGGCTTCGAGCATGGCCCGGCGCGTAGTTTTGCGATGAACCCAGCGGCCTATGACCCGCATTACCACTTCCAGCTCGCGATTGATGCCGGGCTGAATGCCTATGCCGCACCGCTTGGGATGATTGAGGCGGGGGTTGAAACTTTCAAAGGTAAATTGCCGCTGATTTTGAAAGTGAACAGCAATAACTCGCTGGTGGCGAAGGACGCGCACCCCGACCAAGCGGTGACCGCCACGGCGGCGGATGCGGAGCGGCTCGGCTGTGCGGCGGTGGGCTTCACCGTCTATCCCGGTAGCCATCAGATGTATGACCAGTTCGAGGAAATTCGTGATATTGCGGCAGATGCGAAAGCGCGTGGGCTAGCGGTGGTGATCTGGAGTTATCCGCGCGGTGCGGGCTTAAGCAAGGACGGCGAAACCGCGATCGATGTGACGGCTTACGCGGCGCATATTGCGGCGCTGCTTGGCGCGCATGTGATCAAGGTGAAGCCGCCGACCGCCCATATCGAGCAGGCGGAGGCCAAGAAAGTGTATGAGAAAGAAAAGATTGCGATTGGTACGCTGGCCGAGCGCATTGCGCATATTAAGCAAACCACCTTTGGTGGCCGGCGCTTGGTGATTTTCTCGGGCGGTGGGGCGAAATCTTCGGCCGAGGTGCTCGACGAAGTGCGCGCGATTGCACAAGGTGGGGCTGATGGCTCCATCATGGGCCGCAACGCCTTCCAGCGCCCACGGGATGAAGCGCTGGCATTGCTCAACGAAATTGTTGGGATTTACGGAGCGGCGGCGAAATGACATATTTTTTTTGCGGTTTTACCGCCTAGAAAATTGTCATCCCCGCGAAGGCGGGGATCCATCTTGACTGTTATCAAAAGAAAGCTGGACCCCGTCATGAAGACGGGGTGACAAAGAGTTTTGTGACTGATATAACCGATGCTATGCCTAATGAACCCTATCTTTGCCGACTCTATCTCATCTCGCCGGGCAAACTGGTGTTGCCTGCCTTTGCAGCACAGCTTGAGGAAGCGTTGGCCGCCGGGGACGTGAGCGCGTTTCAGTTGCGCTTGAAGGACATCAAGAGTGATGATGAAATCCGTGAAGCGGTGCAGGTGCTGATGCCCATTGCGCATGCGCATGGCGTCGCGTTCATCCTCAATGACCGCGTGGATTTGGCGAAGGAACTGGGTGTCGATGGGGTGCATCTAGGCCAAGAAGATATGCCGCTGGGTGCCGCGCGCGCCCTGCTGGGTGAGCAGATGGCGATCGGCATCAGCTGCCATGATTCGCCCCATTTGGCGATGGAAGCGGGCGAGGCGGGGGCGGATTATGTGGCCTTTGGCGCCTATTACCCAACTACCAGCAAATCGCCTGAAAAGCTCGCCATGTATGGCACACCCAAGCCCGATTTATTGCCGTGGTGGAGCACCTATACCACCGTGCCATCCGTCGCGATTGGTGGGTTGACCCCTGAAAATTGTGGCGCGCTGGTGACCGCAGGGGCGGATTTCATTGCCGCCATCACCGCGGTGTGGAGCCACCCCGAAGGCCCGGCGGCTGCGGTGAAGGCCTTCAATACCGCCATTAAACACGGGCTTTCCGCGCGCAACGCTTAGATGATGTGCTCCACTCTACTAGGGTTTGCTGCAAACAGTGACCAAATGCGCTTCCGCTACGCATGTACTCGCAGTACATTTACGTTGCGGTTCGCTTTAATCACTGTTTTCGCTCAACCCTAGCGAATGGTACAACAGCATCTAGGCCTTGCAACTTGCCCACCCAGTTGCTACACCACGCGCCTGTTAATTATACGTCAGTGGAGTATGTATGCGTATCGATGGTTCAAGCGTTCGCGCCGGCATGGTGGTGGAATATGAAGGCAAATTGTGGGTGGTGGTGAGCCACGAAATCCGCACGCCGGGCAATTTGCGCTCGTTCAATCAGGTCGAGTTCAAGGACATCAAAACCGGCGTGAAGAAGAACACCCGCCTGCGCCCGGATGAGGGCATCGAGCGCGTGACGCTTGACCAGCGCGACTTCCAGTACCTCTACCGCGACGGCGACACGCTGACGTTCATGGACCAAGAGAACTACGAGCAAATCACCATGGAAGCGGACTTCCTCGGCGACCGCGCGGCGTTCTTGCAAGACAACATGGTGGTGCAGGTGGAGCTGAATGACGGTACGCCGCTCGGTGTAAAACTCCCCAGCCAAGTGACGCTTGAAATCATCGAGGCTGACCCTGTGGTGAAGGGCCAGACCGCGAGCTCGTCCTACAAGCCAGCCAAGCTTGAAAACGGTGTGCGCGTGATGGTGCCGCCATTCATTGGCATGGGTGACAGAATCGTAGTGAATACGGATGAATTGACGTATGTGGAGCGAGCGAAGTGACATGTTTTCTTAGTCGCTTTGCGACTTAGAGAAATGTCATCCCGGTTTGCGTAAGCAACACCGGGATCCAGCTTGAAGAATATCTCGGTATTTTATAGCGGCTATGCCGCTTAGGCTCCGCTCATCCCGGCCTTGTGCCGGGATCCACTTAAAAATGTTTTTAAAAGAAAGCTGGACCCCGGCGTAAAGCCGGGGTGACAAGTGATATGTGGTGCGGTTAATGAGTCCGCCGATTCCCTACCCATGCGCCAGCGCAGGTGAAAAACAAGCCAATGATAATGAAGACGGTGAGGGGTTCACCAAGGATGGGTACGGCGCCAAGCGACGCGACGACGGGGACGATGCTAGCGAGCATGGAAAAGCGCGTGGCACCAAGGAAATAGACCGCACGGGTATAAAAAATCATTTGAATGATGGCGACGAGAATGCCCTGAAAAACGCCGTAGGCAACGAGCTCACTTAAGGGGCTCGCGGCAAGGTTTTTGGGCAAGAATGCAATATAAAACGGCAGATAGATGATGGCGGCAAGTAAGGTGACGGCGATCGTCGCATCCATCGGTTTATAGTGCCAGCGGCGCAGCAGCACCGTGTAGGTGGCCCAGCACAGGCCTGCGCCCACCAGCAAGCCATCCCCCAGCATCGTGCTGCTGGTGGCATGAAAACTATCGAACGCCATCGCGCCAATACCGATGGCAATGAGGGCAAGGCCGCTCAAGCGCTGGCGGCTTGGTAACTCGCGGCTCAAGAAATAGGTGATGATGGCAACCGAGAACGGCATTGCCCCTTGCAGCAGCATGGCCGCGTGGTTCGCCGGGGCGTGGCGAAAGCCATTGAAGGCAAACAAGGTGAAGCCCACCGCACCAATGAGCGTGAGCACGAGCTTGCGCCACTCGAATAACGGTGTGCGGTAATAGAGCCATAACGGGATGATCACGAACAGCGCGGTGATGTAACGCAGGCCAATGACATCATAGGCGGTGAGGGTGCTGGTGCCGCTCATACGCGAAAAGACAATAAAGCTCGCCCAGATGCCGACAACGCCGAGGGCGTTGAGGTAACCACGGCGGAGGTCATGCGCAGTGGTTTCGGTCATGGTGCCTATCCGGCGTTAAGCAATGTTTGGAGTTTTTTGTGGATGAGGCCGTTGGTGGCGAGCACGCTGCCTTTGCCATCCGTGATGACGGAGGTGCCATCAAGCGCGGTGACCATGCCGTTCGCCTCTTTTACAATCAAGGCGCCCGCGACCATATCCCAGTTGTTGAGGCGTGGGTACCACATGGCATCCAAGCGGCCAGCGGCAACATAAGCAAGGTCGAGCGCGGCGGAACCGGAACAACGCACCGTAATATCTTCGGCCACCACGCGACTGAAGACAGCCAAATGCTTGTCAAAGCCCGCACGGGTTTTGCGCGGCGCGGTGGTCGAGACCAGCAGATCCTCGCGGCGGGTGGAGGCGCGGATGCGTGCGCCGTTTAGGAAGGCACCTTGTTTGGCTTCCGCCGTGAACATCTCGTCATGGATGGGGTCATAGACCAGACCTGCGGTGGTTTCCCATTCCCCTTTGGCGCTCAGCGTTTGAAGGGCGATGGACACCGAGATATACGGGATGGCGTGGATGAAGTTGGTGGTGCCGTCGATCGGGTCGATGACGAAGCGGGTTTTTTTGTCAGGCCCGGCGATGACGCCCGACTCCTCGGTGAGGAAGCTGAATTTTGGGCGGGCTTTGCTGAGTTCCTCGATGAGGATTTTATCCGTGCGGGTATCCGCATTGGTGACGAAGTTGGCGGCACCTTTTTTGCTGATTTGCAATTTGTCGATCTCGCCAAAATCACGCACGATCCCCTTGGCGGCCTTGCGGGCAGCGGCGGTCATCACGGTCATCAGGGCGGATTGCGACATAGCGTGCGTGTCTAGAGTAAAGCGAATCGTGGTGCAAGCGCTGAATATCGTCGTGTATCTTTATAATTCATGCGGGCTGCAAAACGTTACTTTCTGCGCTTCCGTTACGCATGTACCGACGCGTACACTTGCGTTACGGTTCTCAAAAGCAACGTTTTTCGCGCAGCAAGAATTTAAATTTAAACGACGATGAATCAAGTTGGGGCTTGCCAGTCGCCGTGCAATTTTGCTACAACGCAATTCCTCGCAAAATCATCAAAAACAAGCACTTTACGCTATGGCAAACCCGCGTTTCTCCCCAGTAACGGCCTTGCGCGCTGCGCTGCTCGCAAGCGCGTGCAGCATGGCTTGGGGGCTTAGTGCTGCACCCGCGCTCGCACAAGCATCCGCCACCCCGCCGAGTGTTGAAGTCAACCTTGAAGCGTTGCGCGGCTTGCAAGGTGGCGCACCTGTTGCACCCGCGCCCGCACCAGTGGCGCCGCCTGTGGTCGAGCGTGCAGTGCCCGTCGAGAATCGCCCGCTTGTGCCTGCGCAGCCCTTTGTGCGGCCTGAGCCCGCAGCGTCTATGCCTGCTGCACTGCCCGATGTGCAGCAAACGCCAAAAACTAGAACGCGCGGCAAGCGCGGCAGCAGGGTGAAACCCGCAGCACCCGCTACTGCGCTACAGCCTGTTGCGCCCGCACCGATGCCTGCGCCAGTTGTTGCCCCTGCGCCGCAGCCAGTAGTTCCAGCGCCTGTTCCAGCGCCAGCTCCTGTCGTTACGCCCGCGCCGATGCCAGCGCCTAAGCCGATTGCACCGCCAGCACCAGTGCCGGTAGTGAAAGCCCCGGTAGCGGCACCGATGCCTGCGCCAGCGCCTGTTGTTCCACCGCCACCCGCACCGGTGGCAGCGCCGGCACCTG
>CAZOFC010000038.1:0-3552 GCA_964578965.1 uncultured Azospirillum sp. | reverse complement strand
GCGCCAGCGCCTGTTGTTCCACCGCCACCCGCACCGGTGGCAGCGCCGGCACCTGCAGTGAAAGAACCCATTGCAGCGCCAATTCCTGCACCATTACCAACGTTGGCACCAGCACCAGCGCCACAGCCTGCTGCGCCTGTTGTGCCAACTGCGCCAACACCTGCCCCTGCAAAGCCTGCGAACCCCACGAACTGGCAGAACGCACCCTTGCCAACCGTGGTGCCAGCCACACAATTGCCTGCCGTGAATGCGGATGCCAAACCAAGCACCGCGCAACAATTACAACCGCGCCCGGGCGACTTGCCGCCACTTCCTGCAGCGGTATTGCCGCCCGTGAACGCGCCAAAAGCAACAGCGCCAGCGATTCCCGCATTGCCATCGCCGGAGGCACTTGCTGTGCCGTCGAACATCAAGCCTGTGAAGGAAAAACCAGCGGCGAAGGAAACGAAGCCAGTGGTGGTGAGTAGCCCAGCCCCCGCGAAGAAGAGCGAGCCGAAACAGAGTAAGTCAGCGTTTGAAAAAGCATTGTCGCAACCTGCATCTGCGCCACCAATTTCTGCCTCGCCAATCTTGGTGCCGGTGCCTGACACGGCACCACCGCCACCGCCTGCGTTGCCACCCTCGGTAACCAAGCGGATTGAAAAGACGTTTGCAAAAGAGCCTGAAAAGCAAGGCATCCTTAAGGACGAGAAAAAGATTTCCAACGCCCCGGCGGAGCCAGCACCAACGCCACCACCCGCTGTGGTTCCACCCGCGCCACCGATAGTGCCGGCCGCGCCGCCTGTGGTGCCGCCAACGGCGAAGAAGGAAGCGCCGAAAGAAACTCCGGCGGCTGAAAAAGCGCTGCCGACATTGCCGCCACTGCCTGCCGTTGGAACACCGCCGGCATCGGAGCCACCAAAGCCGCCGCCGCTGCCAACATTACCAGCCCCTGAGGTGGTCGCACCGCCCGCGAAACTCCCCGAGCCTGTAGCCGCACCCGTTGTGAAAAAGGAGGCGAAGCCTGCAGCAGTAAAAGAAACCCTACCACCGGCGGAGCTGCCTGCGCCCGTGACGCCACCAGCAAGCCAAGCAGTGCTGGCACCAAAAGCAGACGCGAAGCCGATTGTGTTGCCAAAAACGGAAATTGCGAGCTTACCGAAATTGGCCGTAGCACCAAGCGCGAGCGCACCCGTGGCAGCATTGCCCAAACCACCTTCGGCAAGCGACGTGGCGAAAACGGCAGCGGCGAGTGCGGCAAAGCCAGTGCTGCCAACCTTGCCGAAATTGCCTGGCCAGAACACGCTGGCCATTCCTGAGAAACCACCGCTCCCGCCGCTGACAGCGATCACGGGCAACCCGCCACCAAGTACTGCGGATATTGTGCAGCCCAAAGATGCGATTGCAGCGGCACCGTTGCCACCTGCATTGCCTGCACTGCCTGCGATTGGTGGAGTGAAGGCGCAAGCAACGGCACCGGCATTGCCTGACCCTGCAATTCTCGCCAAGCCAGCGGCGACTGAGGCTGCACCTGCAGCGCCACCCCCATTGCCCCTACCATCGATTGCGCCAGCGGCGACGGTTGCAGCAGTGAGTGATAAACCATCGCGTTCGATTACCTACGCGAAGAATAAGGTGGATCTGTCGGATACTGCGAAAGCTGAATTGAGCGATGTTGCCGAAACCTTGAAGAAAACGCAGGGCAATGTGCGCGTGGTGGCCTACGCGGCAGGCACGGCCGAAGAAGCCTCGGTTGCAAAGAAGACCTCGTATGCGCGGGCACTACAGATTCGTGCATTCCTGATTGAAAAGGGCGTGAATAAGCTAAATGTGAATGTTCAGGCGCTCGGGAATGCGGCGACGGGGAGCAATGCCGACCGCGCAGATATTTTCCTGAAGTGACGGTAAGCCTTAGCGGCTTGTCCACTTAGGCTCCCGTCATCCCGGCCTTGTGACGGGATCCACGCCGCAAGAAATTTTTTCATTTCTATCAGCGAACAGGTGAACTAATTGTCAGTATCCCACTTTAGTTAGGCCTAAAGCGGCAAATCATACATAATGTCGGCGCGGGCATAACGGGTCTTTTGCTCGGGCGACATTTCAACTTCAATAAATCCGGCGCTGCGATAGAGTGCATTGGCGGGGCCAAGCCGTGTGCTGGTGAAAATCTTCAGGGTGTGGGCGCCCAGTTCCTTCGCGCGGGTTTGGCAATGGGTCAGCAATTGGCGCGCGACGCCAAGGCCACGCGCTTTCTCATCGACGCCCAGTTTGGTGAATTCGAACACGCCGGGCGCAAAGGGCAGCAAGGCGCAGGCGCCGATGACCTCCCCATTCAGTGCCGCAAACCAGATCTCGCCGCCGGTAGCGAGAATCATTCTCTCTGGCTCAGTGAGCACCACATCATCAAAGGGCTCGATGGTGAAATACTGTTCAATCCACGCGCGGTTCAAGCGATCAAAGATGGGCGCATATTCGGCAGCGTAGGGAAGGATCGTGATGGTCATGTTATAGTCATTCCACTTAAAAATTATACAGGTCTGCAAAAAGCAATTTTTTTCGCTTCCGCTGCGCATGTACTTCTCTGTACATGTGCGCTGCGGTTCTCAAAAATTACTTTTTTCGCCACTGTATAATTCCTAATTAGAACGACTATCATTATTCGCTGAATTGCAGTTCGGCGAGGCGCTTATACAGCGGGTTGCTGGCAAGCAATTGCGCGTGGGTGCCGCTCGCTTCGATCTTCCCTTCATTAAGCACGATGATACGATCCGCGTTCACGACGGTAGCGAGGCGATGGGCGATGACCAACGTCGTGCGCTCTTGCATGATGCGCTCGAGCGTTGCCTGAATGGCGGTTTCGTTCTCGGCGTCGAGGGCGCTGGTTGCCTCATCCAGCAACAGCACTGACGGGTTGCGGATGATAGCGCGAGCTATTGCAACGCGCTGGCGCTGACCACCCGATAGCCGCACGCCTTTTTCACCCAGATAGGTATTCAGCCCGTCGGGCAGGCTTTCCAAGAACTCGAGTGCCGAGGCCGATTGCGCGGCGGCGCGGACTTCATCATCGCTGGCATCGGGCTTACCCATACGGATATTTTCAAAGGCGCTGGTCGAGAAAATGACCGGGTCTTGCGGCACAAGGCCAATATGGCTGCGCCATTCGCGCGGGTCGAGCGTGCGCACATCATGGCTATCGATGCGGATGATGCCAAACTGCGGGTCGTAAAAGCGTAGCAGTAACTGGAAAATAGTGGTTTTGCCTGCACCCGAGGGGCCAACGATGGCGACGGTCTCGCCTGGCTCGATACGAAACGAAACATTGGCGAGCGAGGCCGTATCCGGCCGCGAGGCGTAGTGGAATGTCACATGCTCGAACGAGAGGCGGCCAAGCGGTGGCTTGCTGAAGTAGTAAGGCTCCGCCGGGGCTTTGATTTGTGGTTCTAGCTGCATCAGTTCCATTAGCCGCTCGGTGGCACCGGCCGCGCGTTGCATTTCACCGACGACTTCGATGAGCGCGCCAAGGGCACCCGCCACTACCACCGAATAGAAGATGAAGGCAGACAGATAGCCGGG
>CAZOFC010000037.1:0-13351 GCA_964578965.1 uncultured Azospirillum sp. | reverse complement strand
CGTTTGCACGTTGCAAGTATAACATTCGTCGGGCATAGCTGAATCATGTCGCATACGCATCACCACCATCACGGCCACAGCCACGCGCCCGCCCCTATCCCTGCGGGCACGCCGGCGCACCTTGCACGCCTCATGCGGCTGGCCAGCTATGCTTCGGTGGCGGTGGCAAGCACGCTGCTGCTCACTAAGCTCTATGCCTGGTGGCAGACCGATTCGCTTGCCATGCTCTCCTCCTTCACCGATTCGGTCTTCGATGTGCTAATGTCGCTCATCAATATGGTCGCGGTGCGCTATGCCTTGAAGCCTGCGGATGATGACCACCGCTATGGCCATACGAGTATTGAGGATATTGCGGGGCTTGCCCAGTGCGCCTTTATTTTCGCGGCGATGGCGATGATTATCCTTCAATCCATCGAGCGTTTATCGAACCCGCATATGGCGCTCACCAGCCCCGAGCTTGGTGTGGGTGTCAGCGTGCTCGGCATGGTTCTCACCACCGCACTGGTGCTGTTTCAGACCTATGTCACCCGGCGCAGCAAATCGCTCGTCATCGCCGCCGACCGCTTACACTATGTCGGCGACATTTTATTCAATCTGGGGGTGCTGGCCGCGTTCGTGCTGAGCAGTCATTTCGGCTTGCTCTGGGCGGATGCGGCCATGGCGATTGCCATCGCCTTCATCGTGATGTGGAGTAATCGCTCTATCGGCATCCGCGCCTTTAATAACCTGATGGACCGCGAAATGCCCGATGATGAAAAAGCAACCATCCTTGCCATGGTTGCTGCCATCCCGGAAATTCGCGGGCACCACAACCTCAAAACCCGTTATTCGGGTACCAAGGCCTTCGTGCAACTACATGTCGAGATCGATGCCGCTCTTAATTTCCGCGAGGCCCACGCGATTATCGACCGTCTTGAAAAAGCCATCATGGCACGGTTTGCAGGCGCGGATGTGATTGTTCACCCCGATCCGGTCGAGATTTAGTCGCTTTACACTAGCATCCCTCAGGTCGCTGCGCTATGAAACGGCCATGGCACCAAAAAAACATCAACGTCCCTCGCTTCCACCCAAAGCCTCGGCGCATCCACCGCGTGGTTACAACGATGCACGCGCCCCGCGTGACAAAAAATCTGCTGGCAGTGGCGCGGGTGGTCACTGGGTCTATGGCTGGCATGCGGTGAACGCGGCGCTTGCAAACCCCGAGCGGGTCGTCACCCGTATCATCGCAAGCCTCACTGCCGCCGAAAAGCTTGTGCTACCAATGCGCCGCCTGCCCACCCCGCATGTGATGGAGCCGCGCGAGCTCGATAGAATCTTGGGTAATGATTCGGTACATCAGGGCATCGCCGCGGAAGTGAAACCGCTCGAGCCTTACCGCATTGAGGATATCCTGAACATTGAAAATCCCCGCGGCCCCATCGTGATTCTCGATCAGGTCAGCGACCCGCATAATGTCGGCGCCATCATGCGCAGCGCGGCGGCCTATGATGCTATTGCCGTGATTACCCCAAAAGACCACTCCGCCCCTGAAACCGCAACGATGGCGAAAGCCGCCTCGGGTGCCCTCGATATTGTCAAACGCATTCAGGTGACGAACCTTGCGACTGCCATGCGTGAACTGCAAGCGGCAGGCTGGTGGATTGTCGGCCTTGAGGGCGAAAGCAAAACGCTGTTCAGCAGCATTAAATTTTCGGCAAAAACCGTGCTAGTGCTTGGTGCTGAGGGCAAGGGCATGCGCCGCCTCACTGCCGATTGCTGCGATGAACGCGCCCGCCTGCCGATGGGCCAAGGCATGGAGAGCCTGAACGTCTCGAACGCGGCGGCCATTGCACTTTATCACCTCTACCTCTCTCGCCAGACCCATGGATAATGCTGATCTGATTGCCCGCGCCGAACAGGCCGTAATCGCTGCTCAAAAAGCGGGCGCCGATGCGGCAGATGCACTCGCCCTTGTAAGTCGTGACTTAAGCGCCAGTATCCGTCACGGCAAACCCGAATCGGTTGAACAAGCGGAATCCTGCGCGATTGGCCTGCGTGTGTTTGTCGGTACCGCCAGCGCCACGCTTTCCACATCCGAATTTTCTGCCGAGGCGCTCACCAATCTTGCACAGCAAGCCGTGGCCATCGCCCGCGTAGCGCCTGCTGACCCTTTCGCCGGCCTTGCCGATGCGGAGCTTATTGCCAAACATTTCACCCCGCTCGATGCGGCAGATACCCACCTGCCCACCATGCAGGAATTACAAGCCATGGCGCGCGAGGCGGAAATTGCAGGCCTTGCCGTGCCCGGCATCACCAACAGCGAAGGCGGCGATGCATCCGCCAGCCACAGCACAGTGGCACTCGTCACTAGCCATGGGTTTTCGGGCGACTACCAAACCGCACGCTACGCTATTTCCGCCTCACTGATTGCGGGCAGTGGCGAGACCATGCAGCGCGATTACGATTACGCGATGACCACCCGCTATGCGGATTTGACTGCCGCCGCCATCATCGGCCAACAGGCGGCACAGCGCGCAACTGCCCGATTGAATCCACGCAAAATTCCCTCGCAGCAAGCCGTTGTTTATTTCGAGCCACGTGCGGGCCGCCAGCTGCTTTCCGCCTTCGCGGGGGCCATCTCGGGCAGTGCCATCACCCGTGGCACCAGCTTTTTGAAAGAGGCACTCGGCAGCGACGTATTCGCGAGCACCATTCGCATCACGGATGACCCGTTGATGAAACGCGGCCTCGCGAGTCGCGCCTTTGATGCCGAGGGCATCGCCGCCAAAGCGATGGATTTTGTAAGCAATGGCGTGCTCACCAGTTGGGTGCTCGATTCGCGCTCGGCGCGTCAGCTTGGCCTAAAAACCACCGGCCATGCCTCGCGCGGGCTGGCCAGTGCGCCGCACCCTTCCACTAGCAATCTTTATATGCATGGCGGCACCCACACGCCCGAGGAACTGTTCGCAACGTTGGGGGATGGGTTTTACGTCACCGAGACCATCGGCCATGGCACCAATCTGCTCACGGGTGATTTCTCCGTCGGCGCGTCCGGCTTCTGGCTTGAGGGTGGCACCCGCGCCTATCCCGTCAGCGAAGTTACTATTGCGGGCAATTTGCGCGACATGTTCAAAACCCTCATCCCGGCCAATGACCTGGTGTTTCATTACGCCACCAATGTGCCAACCCTCGCCATCCCTCGCATGACGATTGCCGGGAGCTAAGCGATGTTCCTCCTCAAAAATCCCTCGGCCTTGCTCTATCGCCGCCTCATTCGTGAATATGTAATGCGCTACCGCCGCACACTGCTACTTGGCGGGTTTTGTATGCTGCTGACCGCCGGTGCCGCAGCAAGCCAAGCCTACCTGATGCAGCCGGTGCTTGATGATATTTTCGTCAACAAAAACGCGCAGTATCTTATTGTGCTGCCGCTGGTGCTCATTCTTGCCGCCTTCATCGGTGCGGTGGGGGATTATGGCCAGTCGCTTGCCCTCAAATATGTCGGCCAGCGCATCATTTCCGATATGCAGGGCGATTTGTTCGATCACCTGATGCATGCGGATATTCAACTCTTCCATGATCAATCCTCGGGCCGCCTCATCTCGCGCCTCACGAATGACATCATGGCCATGCGTCAATCCGTCAGCGATGTGATTGTAAGCCTCATCAAAGAAAGCTGCACGGCGGTGTTACTGCTCGGGGTGATGATCTGGCAAAGCGCCTCTATGTCGGTCATTGCGGGAGGCATTTTGCTGTTTGCCGTGCTCCCAGTGGCTAATCTCGGGCGGCGCATGCGTAAAGTGGCGCATGATACGCAGGTGCAGCTGGGCAACTTCACCTCGCAACTCGATGATACCTTCCAAGGTGTGCGGATGGTGAAGGCCTATGGCCGCGAGGCATTTGAATCCACCCGCGCGCGCCAAACCATTCGCCAACTCTTCAAACTCTTTTATAAAGCCTCGCGCGTGCAATCGGCCGCCAGCCCCATCATGGGCCTGCTCAGCGGCTGTGCGGTCGCCGCCATCATCTGGTTTGGCGGCAGCAAAGTGCTGCATAACACCCTCACCCCGGGGCAATTCTTCTCCTTCCTCACCGCCATGCTCATGGTCTATCGCCCAGTCAAAATCATCGCCAACCTTAACAGTAAACTGCAAGAAGGCATGGCCGCGGCCGAGCGTTTTTACGCGGTGATGGATGCCAAGCCGAGTATCGCCGACCAGGAAAATGCGCCGACATTGCAAGTAACCGCGGGCGCCCTTGAATTCGAGCAAGTCAGCTTTCATTATGGCGAAGGCAGTGGCGGCGTCAGCGATTTAAGTTTCAGCGTGCCTGCGGGCAAAACAGTGGCACTGGTGGGCAGCTCGGGTGCTGGCAAAACCACCATTATCAATCTGCTGTTGCGCTTCTACGATGTGGCCCGTGGCCGCATCACGATTGATGGCATCGATATTCGCGATGTCACCTTGCACAGCCTGCGTAGCGCACTCGCCCTCGTCAGTCAGGATATTGTCCTGTTCAATGATTCGGTGCGCGCCAACATCGCCTACGGCTTGCTCGATGCGAGCGATGACGCGGTAATGGAAGCCGCCAAAAAAGCCAACGCGCATGAATTCATTGCCGCCCTGCCCGAGGGCTACGATACCCAGATCGGCCCCTCAGGCGTCAAGCTCTCAGGCGGCCAACGCCAGCGTATTTCCATCGCCCGCGCCATCCTCAAAAACGCGCCCATCCTACTGCTGGATGAGGCGACGAGTGCGCTTGATACTGCCTCCGAGCGCGCGGTGCAGGATGCACTCAACAGTCTCATGCAACACCGCACCACGCTAGTGATCGCCCATCGCCTCACCACCATTCAAGACGCGGACCTCATCCTCGTCCTCGATGGCGGGAATATCGTCGCCAAAGGCACCCATGCCGAGCTGCTGGAATCAAGCCCCGCCTACCGCACCATGCATCAGCTTTATCATCAGCAGGTGAATGCATAATGGCAGGCGCCACACTCGTTCGCGCGGGCTATAGCACCCTTGGGGTGGCCATCACCCCTGCCCTAAAACTCTGGCTTAAGCGTCGCATCCGTCGCGGCAAGGAAGATGCCACACGCCAAGGTGAGCGCTTTGGGTTTGCATCCATACCGCGCCCGGAAGGTACACTGCTGTGGCTACATGCCGCCAGTGTCGGCGAGGTGCAATCCGTGCTTACGCTGGTGCGGGCCCTGTTAGATCAGCATCCGCAGATTCATGTGCTCATCACCACGGGCACCGTCACCTCGGCAGCGCTGGTTGCGCAGCAACACTTGCCCCGCACCCTCCATCAATTCGTGCCGGTCGATACCTATCGCGCCGTGCGCCGTTTTTTGCAGCATTGGCGACCAGAGATCGCCGTGTGGGTTGAATCCGAATTCTGGCCGCAATTGCTGTGGCAGGCGCAAGCACAGCATGTGCCCATGCTGCTGGTCAATGCGCGCATCTCGCAAAAAACCTATGAAAACTGGCAACAATGGCCCGCCACCATCCGCAGCATGCTGCATGGCTTTTGCGCCATCTATGCCGGCTCGAGTGACGACGCCACGCGCCTCAACGCCCTCGGTGCCAGCGATGTGCATGATGTGGGCAACCTGAAATTCGATGCCGAACCTCTGACCTGTGATGATGCTATGTTGCAGCAATTGCTGCAGCAAAGCACTGGTCGCCGCATCTTTTTGGCCGCCAGCACCCACGCCAACGAAGAACAAACTATTGCACAAGTGCATCGCGATGTTGCGCAGCAATTTGCAAAACTACTCACCATCATCGTGCCGCGCCATGCCGCGCGTGGCGCGGCTATCGCAGACGATCTTCGCAGCATGGGCTACAGCGTCGCGCAGCGCAGTGCGGGGGAGGCCATCACCGCTAAAACCGATATTTACCTCGCCGATACCATGGGTGAGCTGGGCCTGTTCTACCGTGCAGCAGAAATCGTCTTCATGGGTGGCTCACTGATTGCGCATGGCGGCCAGAACCCGCTTGAGGCGGCACGGCTTAACAACGCCATCCTGACCGGCCCGCACACGCATAATTTTTCTGCCATCATCGCGCGCTTTGTTGCGGCCCAAGCAATACAGGTGGTTGCGAACGCAACTGAACTCAAAGAAGCACTCAAAACCCTGCTTGCGGACGCCCTCGCCCGCGACGGACTCGCTGCCAATGCGGCCGATTTGGTCGAGCAATCGCGCGGCGCGAGCAGCATTATCTTACAAAAACTGAGTGAACTCGTCACGCGGGTGACGCCATGAAAACCCCGCGCTTTTGGCAAACCAACAACTCCACCAGCCGCCTGCTTGCGCCGCTGAGTGCCGCCTATGCCCTTGGTGCATGGGCCGACCGCCGCTTCACTACCCCACAGCTAGCGCCACTGCCAGTGATTGCCATCGGCAATGTGACGGCTGGGGGCGCGGGAAAAACCCCAACCACCCTTGCCCTTATCCCGCTGCTACGCGCGATGGGCCACACCCCCCACATCCTCACCCGTGGCTATCGCGGTGCATCCCTCACCGCGCACCGCGTGAACGACGGTGATGATTGGCACATCGTCGGCGATGAGGCCTTGCTGCTTGCGAAGGCCGCCCCCACCTGGGTGGGCGCTAACCGTCTTGCCTCAGCAAATGCTGCCGCAGCAAATGGCGCCACCATCCTCGTTTGTGACGACGCGCTACAACACCACGCCCTGCGCAAAAATGTAACGCTTCTTGTCATCGACGGTGCTTTTGGCATCGGTAATGGCAAATTGCTACCTGCCGGACCATTGCGCGAACCATTGGCCAGCGCCGCCAAACGCTGCGACGCTGCCATTATCATCGGCGAGGATGCGCAGCAATTGGCTGCACAACTCACCATTCCGGTCATCAATGCTAAGCTTGTTCCAAGCAGTGACACCGCGTTTTTGTTGATGGAAAACTGGCTTGCGTTTGCTGGCATCGGGCGGCCAGAAAAATTCTTCGCTACTTTACGTGCATGTGGCGCAACGCTTCTGGCAACCGAGTCCTTTCCTGACCACCATACCTACAGCGCACAAGATATCGCTCAACTGATTGCCAATGCCGAAAAACTCGGTGCATCGCTTATCACGACCGAGAAAGATGCGGTGAAGATTCCGCCCGCTTATGCCGGTGTAATCCGCGTGTTGCCCGTGAATCTGCGCTTCGATGAGCCTTCACACATCGCTGAAATCCTTAATACATTCTCGAAACCTTGATTTTTTCGACGCCGTACCGCATATAGATTTCTATGCATCCGCTCCTGTTATTTTTACTTGCACTCATCACGCCCGCGATTTTCGCGTGTGTCGTCCTCATTCCGCCTTATATCGGTATCAGCGCGGCGGCCTATGCAATCTACTATAAAGGTGGCGCGCACCCGCTCGCGGGCAAGCTTAGCGATGTAAGTTACATGATTGACGTGTACACACAGCTCTTCAGCCACTGGGCGCAGCATATCGGTCAAACCAGCATCCTCACCTATGCACTGCCATTATTGTTATTACCCATTCTTGGCATCATGCTCACCTTGTGGCTGGGCGGTAAAGTGGCGCGCAAGCTGAAGGATATTTTCCAAAGCGGCGTCTCCACCTAACGCCTACTCATCAAATAAACTGGGATGCTCAGGCAACTTCTTTTTGCTGCGCGGTTTTGCTGCAGCACCAGGCGCAGCATTACCCGTCACCACAGCGCGCGCACCGTCATGGAATTGAAGGGTAAGTGCAGCGTTCGCAGGCATCGCTGCGGCTGATGTTACAAGCGCACCGGCAGAATCCTTCACCAGCACAAAGCCACGCTTCATAACAGAAAGCACATTCAGCGATTCCATCATACTACCCAAGTGAAGAATATGCTGCTCCACCCGCAGCAGGCGCTCACGTAAGCCTTGCGCATTTAGGCCAGCAGCCACGCGCGCCAGCCGCTCATAGCGAAGCTGCAAACTGCGTGGTAGCGCAAGGTCAAGGCGCTCACTCATGCCATCGAGCGCTTGCTCCATACTCGCTACCAGCTGTTGCGGGCGCGGCAGGCTGCGTGCCATGTCGTTCACGCGTTGGGTCTGCTGCTGCAGCATGCGGCGCGTGGCTGCCACCTGGCTCGTATGCAACTGTTCCAACCGTGTCAGCAATTCAGCGCGCACAGGCACTGCCATTTCTGCCGCTGCGGTTGGTGTGGGCGCACGCATATCCGAAGCGTAATCAATCAAGGTCGTATCGGTCTCGTGCCCAACCGCCGAAATGAGTGGAATGGTTGAATTGGCTGCTGCGCGCACCACCACCTCTTCATTGAAGGCCCACAGATCTTCAATCGAGCCGCCACCGCGCGCCACAATCAACACATCGGGGCGGGGTATGTTAGCACCATCATCCTGTGAGACGGTGCGTAGCGTAAGCGAGCCGCTTGCGGCAGGGGGAAGCGCAGCGTGGGGGGCAAGGCCCCCCATTGGTAAAGAGTTAAATCCATCAATCGCCGCGGCAATTTTTTCAGCCGCACCCTGCCCTTGCACCGGCACCGGCCAGAGCAGCACACGGCGCGGGAAGCGATCTGCCAACCGGTGCAGAATATCACGAATCACCGCGCCGGTTGGGGAGGTGATAATCCCAATCACCTCGGGCAAATAGGGCAATGGCTGCTTACGGCTAGCATCGAACAGTCCTTCAGCCGCCAACTGCTTTTTGCGCTTTTCGAGCATCGCCATCAGCGCGCCCACACCCGCAGGCTCAAGCGCTTCAATCACCAACTGATATTTCGAGCTGCCGGGGTAGGTCGTCATCCGCCCGGTCGCAATCACTTCCATCCCCGCTTCGGGCTTATGGGCGAGCTTTGCCATCGTGCCCTTCCAGCACACCGCATCGAGCACGGCCTTGTCGTCCTTGAGCGTAAGGTAGCAATGGCCCGAGCTTGCATTCACGTTGGGGCGCGAGATCTCGCCGCGCACCCGC
The DNA here is from genome assembly GCA_964578965.1 of uncultured Azospirillum sp. Classification (GTDB taxonomy): domain Bacteria; phylum Pseudomonadota; class Alphaproteobacteria; order Rickettsiales; family UBA3002; genus QFOX01. The sequence continues at coordinate 4,420 of CAZOFC010000037.1, read as the reverse complement.
ACATAGCCAAACGTCTCCTCAACCATGCGTTTCACATGGCCAGCAATTTCGCTGACACTATATTCGGGTTGGTTATGGCTGAAGGTCATAAGAGTGCCTAGTAATTGGTGCCTAGTGCCTAGTGTGAGAGTAGCTTGTTACCTGATATAATAATATACTCGCTGCGGCGATAAAAAAACGCTTCACAAAATATCAGAGCACTCTACTGCTAGGCACTAACCACTAGGCACCAGGCACTTTATGAACATCCTCATCATCGGTTCGGGCGGGCGCGAGCATGCAATTGCAAAAGCATTGTTACGCAGCGCCTCCACCACTTCGGTTACCTGTGCGCCCGGTAATGCAGGCATCGCGGCGGATGTAACGTGCATCACGCTTGCGGGCAACCCGGCAATTGTCGATTATTGCAAAACCCATGTCATCGACTTAGTCGTCGTCGGCCCCGAGCAGCCCTTGGTGGATGGGCTGGCCGATGATTTGCGCGCTGCCGGCATCGCCGTGTTTGGCCCCTCGGCCGCAGGCGCGCAGCTTGAGGCGAGCAAGGACTTCACCAAAAAACTGTGCGATAAATATGCCATTCCCACCGCGCGCTACGCCACGTTTGATAACCGCACCGAGGCGTTTGAGTATATCTACAAACACGGCGCGCCGATTGTAATCAAGGCGGATGGCTTGGCCGCTGGCAAAGGCGTGACCGTGGCGATGACGCCGCGCGAAGCGGTCGATGCCGTCGATGCCTGCTTCGATGGCGCGTTTGGTGCAGCCGGTGCGCGCGTGGTGATCGAAGAGTTCATGGAAGGCGAGGAAGCGAGCGTCTTCGCGATTTGTGATGGCAACACCGCTACCCTTTTCGCCAGCGCGCAGGACCATAAACGCGTCGGCGATGGCGATACCGGCCCTAACACCGGCGGCATGGGTACCTATTCGCCCACCCCCATCATGACCGAGGCAATGAATGCGCGCGTGATGCGCGACATCATCACCCCCACCATGAACGGCCTGATTGCCGATGGTATCCCCTATATCGGCGTGCTGTTCGCGGGCCTGATGCTGACGAAAGATGGGCCCAAACTGATTGAATATAACGCCCGGTTTGGTGATCCTGAAACGCAAGTCATGCTCGCGCGTTTTGATGGCGACCTCGCCGCTCTGCTCATGAGTTGTGCCAAAGGCAATATCAAATCTGAATACATCTCCTTTACGCCCCACCCCGCCATCTGCGTCGTGATGGCGAGCATTGGCTATCCCGGCACGTTCGAAAAAGGCTCCGTCATTCGCGGGCTTGATGAAGCAGGGGCAGTTGCGGGAGTGAATATTCTCCATGCAGGCACTGCCGCGCGCGACGGTGAAATCATCAGCAACGGTGGGCGCGTGCTCAATATCGTCGCCACGGCACCAAGCATCAAGGAAGCCCGAACCCGCGCCTATGCCGCAATCGAGAAAATCAATTGGCCCGAAGGTTTTTGCCGCACCGACATTGCGTGGCGGGCACTTACTAAAAAATAGTAAACATCAGCGCGCAAATATTTCCAGAAACTGAAATCGCATATTCCGCGGTGGCGCTAGCATTCGTGGTGGCACAGGCAGGTGAGCCCCATGTTGAACCATTTTTATAGGTCTGCACTTTACCATAGGCTGGCTTGCCATCATCCAGTTTCGTATCAAGGTTCCACGCCTCTTCACTTTTAATGATTGGTGACCACATGGAGCTTGATAACGTATCATTCTGCGCACCAAAGAAAAGTCGTGTGCCATATTCACCATCAAAATACGAGGCATGTCCTGATAGCGCGCCAGTGCCTCCTGTGACTGAAAATCCTGCATTAGCGATGCGCGAACGCATTGTATTCGGCGGGTTTGTGTTGAGTACCGAGTGGCAGGCACCAGCACTACCCGCTACCCCACTGAACGAGCCTTCGACTAATCCTGCATTGGCCAAATGCTGCCAGAAACGATGCCGTTCATAGCAAACCGCACCATTATCACCAATAATGCCATCGCCATTACCGTTGCACGTTGCAGTACCTGTCGATGCGGTTGTAATGCAGGTGGCAGGCGTTGGGTCAGCCGCAGTCCAAAACGCGGTGGCATTGACCATATCACCAGGCAGTGCAAAATATTTATCACGAAAGTTTGCAACCGCTGCCTGATAGCGCGTCATATCACTTGAAACACTGCGCAGCTCTGCCGCACGAATCAGCGACTGCCCCGAGAGAACACCTCCCACAAGCAAGCCCAGAATCACCAGCACGATGCTCAGCTCAACTAAACTGAACGCTAGCTTCAGTGAGAGGGGAGGGGGTGTAATTTTACCAGTGTTCTTCATGCGTTAATTATCTAAAAATCTGCACTTAATAGCAAGCCTATTGTCGTTGACAGACAAGGTGCACTACTCCCCCTTATACCGCTCCACCAGCTTGATCTGGCTGATCGCAAAGGCAATCGTCAGTGTCATCATGCCGAATACCTTGAAGCTGACCCAAAATTCAGTCGAAAAATTACGCCAGATGACTTCGTTGAGGCCGGCCAAGAACACAAAGAAAAAACCCCAGCGGCGCGAGAGCGCGAGCCAACCCTCATGGGTGAGGGAAAACGCCACATCGAGCACATATCTCAGCAAGCCGCGTTTGCCGAAATAGACACCCCCCAGCAACACCCCAGCAAATACCAGATTCACCAGCGTGGGTTTGATTTTAATGAATACCGGGTCATGAAGCGCAATGGTCAGCCCCCCCATCACCATCACCACCACGCCGGTGATGAGCGGGGCTAGTGCCAGTTTGCGCTCCACCGCATAGGTCACGCCAATGCTAATAGCGGTGGCGGCCATGAGCGCCATGGTGGCGAGCATGACCCCACCGAGCTTGTAACCGATAAAAAACACCGCAAGCGGGGCAAAATCGAGGATAAGCTTGGCCAGCGGATTGAGTGTATGCTTCACATGTCCTCCCATAAATTATGCCTCGCGTAGCCTCCCATGGCGAGCCCGCAGGGAGGGGGTAAGGAGCGAACGCTCCGTAGGGGGCGATGCCCCCTTTCATCAACAATCCTAAATTTGTGGCGCTTTAACCATGCCTTAAGGATTTGTGTCTATAACAAGGACTCATGACGCAAAAACCATTGACCTGCAAGCCACTCTATCATCAGATGGTTCAAACTTAGGGAGAGTACCCATGGCCGCACCAAAAGCCGAAACAAAAACCAAAGTCCTCATCGTCGAGGATGAAGTGGCGATTGTCACCTTGCTGCGCTATAACCTTGAAAAAGCGGGCTATCAGGTCATCTCCACCGGCGACGGCGAAGAAGCTGTCAATCTAGTGAAAGAACACCGCCCGGATATTATCGTCCTCGACTGGATGCTACCGGGCATGACTGGCGTTGAGGTGTGCAAACATATCCGCTGGAATCAGGAACTGAAAAACACCCCCATCATCATGCTCTCCGCCCGCGGCGAAGAGGGTGACCGCATCCGTGGCCTTGATTCGGGCGCCGATGATTACATGGTCAAGCCCTTCTCCCCGCCTGAGCTGATCTCGCGCATCAACGCGGTGTTCCGCCGTATTCGCCCAAGCTTATCGGAAAAAACGCTCGAGTTTTCAGGCATCATCATGGATCTCACCTCGCACAAAACCACGCGCGACGGCACCGAGGTGCATCTCTCGCCGACTGAGTTTTCGCTCCTAAAATACTTGATGGAACATCCCGGCCGCGTCTTCAGCCGCGAGCAGCTGCTCGATTCTGTCTGGGGTCACGATATTTACGTGGAGCTACGCACCGTCGATGTGCATGTCCGCCGCCTGCGCAAAGCCCTCAACTATGATGGTAAGCAACCGGATCTGGTGCGCACCGTGCGTTCCGCCGGCTACGCGCTTGAAGAAAATCCAGGCGGGGCGAACTACCAGAATCCTGATCAGGCCGAAGAAGCGTAGTTATTGTTTGCTGCGGATTGGTCTCCTTACCAACCTTACGCGCAGCGATCGCTGGCTCATGTTGATTCGGGTTTACTAACCCTCACCCTTCGGGCTGCTATCGCAGTCCAAAACGCCTGCTGGCATTTTGTGACTCGCCCGGCTTGTTCACTTCAGTAACTCGTCCTTCGTCAGCGTGTAATCGCTCTCTTCCCAGCGCTGCTCGAGCGCAGCAAGCTGCTCCCCAAGCGCTTTACCCTCACTCATGCCACGCTTGAGTAAATCCTTCGCGGTGATGGGGAATGTGGGCGGCTTAAAATCATGCGCGAGGTGAACATAGGGCGCAATCTCAAGCCCGCTGGTTTTGGCCGCCTCAGCGAGCACCCAATCAAGGTAGGCGGGCGCACCATGCAAGCGGATGATACGGGTGTGTACGTGGCGCGGCAAGGCGTTAAATAACTGCAAAGCCGATTGCCCTCCCCCTGCAAGGGGGAGGGTTGGGTGGGGGTGGT
>CAZOFC010000036.1:0-13575 GCA_964578965.1 uncultured Azospirillum sp. | reverse complement strand
GGAAGTTTGCAGGCTCGCCGCCATAGAGCTTGATGATGTCCATGGTTGCCATCGCAAGGCCCGCACCGTTCACCATGCAGCCAATGTTGCCATCCATTTTCACGTAAGAAAGGCCAAATTTCGCGGCTTGCAGCTCAAGCGGGTCTTCTTCCGACTCGTCGCGCATTTCAGCAATTTCGGGCTGGCGGAACAGCGCGTTGTCGTCGAAGTTGAACTTCGCATCGAGCGCAATCAGCTTGTTGCCCTTGGTGATGACGAGCGGGTTGATTTCCACTTGGCTTGCATCCGTTTTCAAGAACGCATCGTAGAAGCCAAACACCATTTTCTGGAAATCGCCATGCAGTTCAGCCGGGATTTCCATGCCAAAGGCAAGGCTGCGCACATGGTGGGCTTGAATGCCCGCCGCCGGGTCCACCGGCACGGTGATGATTTTCTCCGGCGTTTTATGGGCCACTTCCTCAATGTCCACGCCGCCATCCTTGCAGCCAACGAAGGTGATCGCGCTGTATTTGCGGTCGAGCACCACCGAAAGATACAGCTCCGAACCAATATCCGAGCCTTCTTCGATATAGACGCGCTTCACTTCTTTGCCCTCAGGGCCGGTCTGGTGTGTGACGAGCGTCATGCCGAGCATTTCTTTCGTCAGGCGCTTCACCTCATCGAGGCTTTTGGCAAGCTTCACACCACCCGCTTTACCGCGGCCACCGGCGTGGATTTGCGCCTTCACCACCCACAGGCTACCGCCTAGGGATTGCGCCACGTGCTCCGCTTCCGCGGGCGTGTAGGCCACACCCCCACGCGGCACCGCCACGCCAAATTTCGCCAGTACCGATTTTGCCTGATATTCATGAATGTTCATGGTCGTTTCACTCCCAGGTGTCTGGTTCCAGGTTTTGGGTTTCAGCTAGGGCCCCTGGAACCTGGAACCCAGCACCTTAAACCTGATTAAGCAGCTTTCTTATCCAGTTTCGTGCTCGCCACCAGCTCGCGCACCGCGTTCACCGAATGCTCGAATTGTTTTTTCTGCTCCTCGGGCAGCGCAATCTCGACGATTTTTTCCACGCCATTCGCACCGATAATACACGGCACGCCCACGTAAATATCCTTCTGGCCATATTCGCCGTTCAGGTACGCCGCGCATGGCAGCAGCTGCTTCTCATCGCGCAGGTAGCTTGTCGCCATCTGGATGGCGGATGCGGCGGGCGCATAGAACGCCGAACCGGTTTTAAGCAGGCCGACAATCTCAGCCCCGCCATCACGCGTGCGTTGTACCATTTTATCAAGCGCCTCTTGCTTGATGCTGCCCATTTTCACGAGATCCGGCAGCGGGATACCTGCTACGGTCGAGTAAGTCACCATTGGCACCATGGTGTCGCCATGGCCGCCAAGTACAAAGGTGGTCACATCCTTCTGGCTGGTGCCCAATGCTTCGGCGATGAAGTAGCTGAAGCGCGCGGAATCCAGCACCCCGGCCATGCCGACGACTTTATTTGGCGCGAAACCGGTTTTTTGCTGCATCACCCACACCATCGCATCCAGCGGGTTAGTGATGACGATGACAAACGCATTGGGGCAGAATTTCTTGAGGTTTTCAGCCACGGTGGAAACGATGCCGGTGTTGGTAGCCACCAAGTCGTCGCGGCTCATGCCTGGCTTGCGCGCAATCCCTGCGGTCACGATCACCACATCCGCACCTTCGAGATCTTTGTAATCATTCGTGCCTTTGACGCGGGCATCCACCCCCTCAACGGCACAGGCTTGGGCAATATCAAGCGCCTTGCCTTGCGGCAGGCCTTCGACCACATCAAACAATACGATATCGCCCAGTTCTTTGTTCGCGGCCAAATGTGCCAAGGTGCCGCCAATGTTACCAGCGCCCACCAAACCAATTTTCTTACGTGCGGCCATGATGCCCTCCTCAAGATTGGAATATGAAAATAAGACGCCTCGGGTTTAACCACAGCTGCTTTGCAATGGCAACCGTGGCGTGAGCGCATCCCCCGTCACCCGCTTAAATGATGGCATGCGTGACAAATTGGGCACCGCAACTTTCATCATTTCTTCACATTTCTTGAAGGCCCAGTGGGTTATAGTAAAAACCTCACCGGGGCCACTATGACCGATACAGTGCCAGAACCATTCGATTTTCGAAAAATCCTGAGCGGAACCGATCGCTTGGGCCGTCATACGCGTCGTTTTCCTAAACTCACCGAAAGCCCGAAAACCCCTGAATTTGCCAATTATTTGCGCGCGGCGGACTATGCCATCGCCCAGCATTGCGTGGGGGGCGCAACCACCCCATGGGCAGAGGCCATGCAGGCCTATGAACCCAACGCATTATCTAGCAAAGACGCGCGCCAGCACTGGAACAACTACCTTCGCGCAAGAGAAAACCTTGCCCACGCGCTGGCCAGCACCTATCGAGACCGTGCACAAAGTGAGACTGAAACTGCCATTCACCATGCTAATATCCTGCGCTTCTGGGAAAATGTGGCTGATGAAATTTCTTATTTTTCAGCAATACGACATGATTTATCTGAGCGCCACCCCCTACCCAACCGCGATGCCTTTTCATCGAGCATCACATGGTTTTACGAGCAAGCCATGGCAACCATCGAAGCACCGCCTGAAGCGGTTCGCCCCAAGTCACCAACCAAAACTGGAGAACTGAGACGCGGTAGCGCAACCATCAGGCAGCTCATGGAAGAAGCCGCAGCAGCCCGCCGCGCCGAACCACCCCCTGCCCGCGCACTGCTTACCGTGAAAAGGCCAAAGACTCAATTCGAGCGCGTCCGAGATGCTATTGCCATGGTCGAATACCCAGCAACCGGCTTACCCTGGCATGAGACACTAGAGACCGCCGCCACTAAGCGTGGCGATCAGCTCGGAGAGGCATTAAAGGACGAATTGCAAGCGGTTTTGCTCTCAGCCCTCAATAACGCAGAAAAACAACTTGATCGCGAACTCACTAATTACGCTTTAGTGCTGCGCCATAATTTTCATCACCCCGAGGACGCCAAAGACGACGCTGCTGCCTTTGGCGCGTTAAACGACGCGGTGCAGCATTTAATCACACAGTTACCCGGCGACAAAGACCGCCTGCCAGACCGTGAACAATTTTCTACACTTGAGGAAGCGATGAAAAGCGCCGCGCTTGCAGCACTCAACACGCCTGATATTGGCTTTAATAGCCCAAGCAAGCGCAACGGTGGCGGGCCGGGCGGTTTCCCCGGCGGGCGTCGCTGACGCGCTTCGCTGGGACAACATTGTGCACAGGCGCGCCGTGCAATGTTCGTCATCCTCGCATTAATTGCGAGGATCCATTTTTTCTAAAGCGGCATAGCGATTCACGTGATTTGTCATTCCTGCGAACGCAGGAATCTCCTTGTAAATAGGACAATCACCCCCCGTGGCGCGAGATCCCGGTGTTGCTTACGCAAACCGGGATGACAGCAAGTCTAAAGCGGCATAGCCGCTAGCTGTTTTAAGGAAGATGGATCCCCGCCTGCGCGGGGATGACAGCAAGTCTAAAGCGGCATAGCCGCTAAGACTTCTGTCACTTGTTCATGCGGCTGAAGAACTCGTCGTTGCTCTTCGTGTCCTTCATCTTATCGATGAGGAACTCCATCGCATCCATCGCGCCCATGGGGTTGAGGATTTTGCGCAGCATCCAGACTTTCGCCAGGTCGCCTTTTTCATAAAGCAAATCTTCCTTGCGCGTACCAGATTTGGTGATGTCCATCGCCGGGAAAATACGTTTGTCGGAAAGCTTGCGATCAAGCACGATTTCACTGTTACCAGTCCCTTTGAATTCCTCGAAGATCACTTCATCCATGCGGCTACCGGTCTCGATCAGCGCGGTGGAGATAATGGTGAGCGAACCACCGAACTCGATGTTACGCGCCGCACCAAAGAAGCGTTTGGGGCGCTGTAATGCGTTGGCGTCCACACCCCCGGTGAGAACTTTGCCGGAGGATGGCACCACGGTGTTATAGGCTCGGCCCAAACGGGTGATGGAATCGAGCAGAATCACGACGTCTTTTTTGTGCTCAACGAGGCGTTTCGCTTTCTCGATGACCATTTCTGCCAAGGCCACATGGCGGTTTGCGGGCTCATCGAAGGTGCTTGAGACCACTTCGCCTTTCACGGTGCGTGCCATGTCGGTCACTTCCTCGGGGCGCTCATCGACGAGCAGTACGATGAGGTAACATTCCGGGTGGTTGGCGGTAATGGCATGCGCAATATTTTGCAGCACCACGGTTTTACCGGTGCGTGGCGGCGCTACAATCAGCGTGCGCTGGCCCTTGCCTTGCGGGGCCACCAAGTCAATCACACGGCGCGTCATGTCCTCTTTTTTCGTCGGGTCCATGAATTCCATCTTGAGGCGCTCTTCGGGGTAAAGCGGCGTCAGGTTCTCAAAGCTCAAACGATGACGCAGATTTTCCACCGGCTCAAAATTGACAAGTTTCACTTCCGAAAGCGCAAAATAACGCTCTTCGCCCTTGGGTGCGCGCAGCACTGCCTCGACCGTATCACCCGTGCGCAGGCCAAGCTTTTTCACAATCGCTGGCGGCACATAAATATCATCCGATCCCGCAAGGTAATTCGCCTCGGGGTAGCGCAAAAAGCCAAAGCCATCTTGCAACACTTCGATCACGCCTTGGCCGGTAATTTCGGTGCCCTCTTCCGCCGCTTTTTTGAGCAGGGCAAACACCATTTCCTGCTTGAGCATGGAGCTTGCATTCTCGATGCCAGCATCTTCGGCCATCTGCATCAATTCGTTGGGTTTTTTGCGCTTTAATTCTTGCAGTTTCATGGGGTATCCGTGGTCGGTTAAGGAGGGGCGCGGCAAAAGAACAGGTTCTTTCGTCGAGGAAAATAGTGGGGATTCAAACAGCGCGGCTTCAAGGGTGAAGGCCAGTAAAATCACTGGCAGGCGCGTTACCGCAAGAACTGCGATGCCCTCTTTTTGCAGCAATTACAGCATGAAGTCAAGCGCTTTGCTAACGCGGCGGGCTTCCGACCTCTGCGCCGGCCGCCCGTCGCTCAGTCGAGGGGGATGCCATCTGCCCGGTTTTTGCCGGCGAAACATATGGCACCAATGAGTTGTTAAGCCCCTGATTCCATGAACAATTTACTCCACCTGCCGCGTCGAGCGCACATTGCATTTGTGGGTGGTTTCTGTCCGCAACGGGTTCTTGGTTTCTCCAATTGACTTGTCCGTCCGCGGGCACAGCATGCACCGTCCCTGTTTCTGGATTTTTTGTTGAGATTATCTGGCCTGTATTCCCATCAATAATGACATCCGGCTTATCCGCCGCCCGGGCAAGCTCTGGTAGGATTTCGGCGTCGGCTGCGTTGATCTGGATAGTCGTTGTCGTAATTCCGTTGGCACGAAGCTGTTCATCAATATCGTTTGCGGCGCTCAAATGTGCGGCGCCGACCACAAAAATACCACGGCGCTGCTCATCTGGCCCCATTCTTTGAGCAATTGCCGTTGCCATGGCTTCGTTACGAAACGCGATATCACCGTGTTTGCCCTGCATCCGTTCGTCGATATACGCGGCCATGCGTTCAGGGTTGGGGGCGGCCGCGATAAGTGCGTCCACATCCATGCCGTAGGGATCATATGCTTTCATGAAGGCTACTTCTTCAGGGTAGCGTGCATTACGTTCGCGCTGTCGCGAGCGGTCATCGACGAGCACGACCTCCATGCCGAGCGATTGCGCCTGCTTGACCATCCCGGCAAATGCATCCCCGCGCGAGATTACATCTTCTACCGAGCTACCTTTTGGGTCGACTTCAATAAAGAGAAAGTGCGCCCCTTCTTTAACCGCCGCGGGAAGTTGGTTCGCAATAATAGCGGGTATTTGCTCGCTACGATGGTCAATATCTGCCACCACTGCCATTTGGTTATGCGCCAGTGCGTTTGCGAGTGCGTGATTCGAGCTGTTCTCGGTCATGCGATGTCTTTGTGCGGTGCCATCCTACTAGTATCGCCGCAAAGACTTAATTTCTAATTAATATTCGCTGAAAATGGCGCGTTGACCCCGCCACTATGACCATGGCTTGAGGATGACTAAAAACACGATCACGACAAAAATAAGTGTCACTACCTCATTGATAATCTTATAAAAACGCGGGGATTTTTGGTTCGCGTCGCGGGCAAATTTTTTCATGCATCCCGCAAAAAATCCATGCAAGCCGGACATGATAAGCACCAACAGCAGCTTCACGTGTAGCCAGGGGGCGGGGTTATCCGGCCCGCCATACCCGCTTTGTACCACCATGTAGATTCCCAGGGCCCAGGTGAGAATCATCGCTGGATTCATGATGGCCTTGAGTAACCGGCGCTCCATCACTTTAAAAATTTCCGACTCTGGCGAGCCCTTCGCCACACTTGCATGATACACGAACAGGCGCGGCAGATACAACATGCCCGCCATCCAGCTGGTGAAGGCGATGATATGCAAGGCTTTGGCAATCGAGTAATAGTCCATGAGGTTCCTTTATGCGGCGTTTGCAATGCGGCAGGGGCAATCTTTCCATTCCGGCCCGCAGATGCGCTTACCCGTATCCGGGGCGAGCGTTGCGTCCGTCGTGAGGTTCACGCAAATATCAGAAAGCGCAGAGATAAAATGGGCGTGCGTCGAGAGCGTCGGCACCCGGTAATAATGGGTCACGCCATGCTCGTGTGCAAGCTCCGCATATTCAATATCAAGCTCAACCAGCGTCTCGGAGTGCTCGCTTACAAAGGCAATCGGCACCAGCACTACCGGTTTTTTCTCGGCCCCGGCGCGCAGCAATTCATCCTCGGTCGAAGGGCCAATCCATTTCAACGGCCCCACGCGCGACTGATAGCAATTCACATAATCAACGCCTTCAATGGCAAGTGATTTTAAGACTGCCTGTGTGCCAAGCTCTACTTGCATCTGGTAAGGGTCGCCGCGTTTGACGATTTTTTCGGGCAACCCATGCGCCGAGAATAAAATACGCGGGACGCCGAATTGTTTCGCCTCGTCGTAATAGGTGCGAATCAGCGCCGTGTGGGCCGCTACAAATTCCGGTTGCGCCGGGTAACAGCAGACCGACGAAGTTGGCATATTCAGTCCATTTTTCTTTGCCACTTTGTGCCAATCTTCAAACGAGGAGCCTGTGGTGGTGGTCGAAAATTGCGGGTAAAGCGGCAGCAGAATAATATGGTCCGGTGCAAATTCCTTCACCTGTTTTGTCACCTCGTCACTCATTGGGTGCCAGTAGCGCATGCAGTAAAATACCTTCACCTGACCATGGCCTTTGAGGCTTGCCTCAAGCGCTTGTGCTTGCGCCTCCGTGTTTTCCACAATCGGTGATTTCCCACCAATTTCATCATAAATGCCAATCGCTTTGGGGGCGCGCTTGCGCGAAATCAATTTTGCTAGCAACCGCCGAAACGGGTTTGGCAAGCCAATGATCGCCGGGTCATTAAACAGGTTGAACAAAAATGGCTGAACCGCCTCGGCACAATCCGGGCCACCCAGATTGAATAATACGATCGCCGTTTTTTTCTGTGGAGTGATAATCTTCATCGCCGCCATGCTTTCACGAATGCTGATACTGCTTCGACATTCTCAATTGGCGTGCTTGGAATAAATCCATGCCCAAGATTGAAGACGCTCGGCGTCGTTTTTAGTTTTTGCAAAATCACTTCTGTTTGCGCAATCGCTCTAGCTTTATCTGTCGCAATCAACAGAGGGTCCAGATTGCCCTGGACTGCTTGTTTGGCATGGCTTCGTGCCGCAATCGCAAATTCCATCGGCGTGAATTGATCGACCCCAATCGCATTAACGCCGGTGCGTTTTGCGTAACTGGCAAGGTTGCTGTTTGCCCCTTTGGCAAAGCCAATCAGCGGAATGTTAGGGTGTACCGCGCGTAAGCGATTCACCAGTTTCACGGTGGGTGCCGTCACCCATGTTTCAAATTCTTCCGGCGTTAGCAGCCCCGCCCAGCTGTCAAAAATCTGTAATGCTTCGGCACCGGCTTCCACCTGCATGCATAAATAATCAAATGTTGCATCCACCAGCGTATCGATGAGTTGCTGCATGCGCTGAGGGTGCTTAAGGGCGAATAACCGCGCCGCTTCAAACTCTTTGCCCGATTTTCCTTGCAGCATGTAGCAGGCTACCGTCCAGGGTGCGCCTGCAAAGCCAATGAGGGTAGCGCCTTCAGGCAGGCCTTGGTTCACCAGCCGCACGGTTTGTGCTACCGGCTCCAGTTTTTTACGTATCGTCGTCAAATCAAGCGCATCAATCGCTGCCTGTTCGGTCGTGATTCCAACGCGTGGTCCTTCGCCTTCAACGAAATTCACATCCACCCCAAGCCCATACGGAATCACGAGAATATCGGAAAACAGAATCGCCGCATCCATGCTAAAGCGGCGCAAGGGCTGCAAGGTCACCTCTGCCGCTTTCTCGGGGCTGAAGCATAAATCAAGAAAGCCAGTCGTCGTTGCGCGCACTGCTCGGTATTCAGGAAGATAGCGTCCCGCCTGACGCATGAACCAAAAGGGTACGCGTTCAGTGAGTTCACCGTTCAGGGCTTGAAGAAATAATTTTTTGCTCATGGTAACGAGACTTATCCTTTTTCCAACCTAATCTAAATAAGAATAATGTTTTTTATTAGTAGTAGATAGTAGGGGCAGTGAGTGGTGAGGATTCTTTTTTCAACCCCGTCCACGAACGCGATCATCCATAGAATGCCCTCATGGGTGAATTCTTAGTAATGCTGTGCGTGATTCAAGGCAACGGTTGAAAAATAAAATAAATGTTAACGCAAGGGATGCTGGGGGAGAAATATTCATTCACCTAATTCACAGCGGGTGGTCGAAAACCCGTACATGGTTGAGCGGCTCGTGGGATAACCTTGAAGTCAAGGCTAGTAACTTTTGCCCTTGCGCGATATAGATTGGATAACGCTCCATTTATCCACGGGTTATCCTACGCGCATGAAACAGTTCCATTTGCATCTGGTCTCCGATTCGACGGGCGAGACTGTTTCCTCCGTTGCCCGCGCTAGCCTTGCCCAATTCGATCATGTGCAGCCCGAAGAACATGTCTGGTCACTCGTGCGCACCCATGGCCAGCTCGAGAAAATGATCGCAAGTTTGGATACTTATCCCGGCGTGGTCATGTTCACCCTGATGGATAGTACTATGCGCGAAACCTTGCGCCAAGCCTGCGGTAAGCGCGGCTTGCCGTGCATTCCAGTGCTTGGCCATGTGATTCGTGAAATGTCGACCTATCTCAATCAAGAAGCGTCGGGCCACACGGGTGCACAATATGAACTTGGGGAAGATTACTTCGCCCGGATTGATGCGATTAATTACGCCCTCGAGCATGACGATGGTCAAGCTACTTGGGAAATCGAAAATGCGGATATCGTGATTGTCGGCCCCTCGCGCACCAGCAAATCCCCCACCTGTGTGTATCTGGCCTATCGCGGTTATAAGGCAGCGAACGTTCCGTTCGTGCCTAATTGTCCACTTCCTGAGAACCTGACGCATCTCAAGCAACCCCTTGTGGTGGGCCTCACCATCAGTGATGAGCGCTTGATCGATATTCGTACCACCCGCTTGGCCGCCATGAATCAGGACATGCAAACCGATTATGTCAACGAAGAAAAAGTGCGCGAGGAAATCGATTCGGCGAAAAAACTGTTCCGTTCGCAAGGCTGGCCCGTGATTGACGTCACCCGCCGTTCGGTCGAGGAAACCGCCACCCTCATGATCCAATACCGCCAGCGCCAGATCGAAAAACGGCGCGCCCAGGGAAGTGAGAGCGCATGACAACGCTAACAGGGCTCATCGGTTACCCGCTCGATCATTCGCTCAGTCCGCGTATCCATAGTTATTGGATTACGCAATATAGCGTGAATGCTGAGTATAAGCTTTTTACCACCCCGCCTGCGCGTGTGCGTCAAATTGTTAAGCGCCTGCGTGATAAAGGTGCCGCGGGCTTCAATGTCACCATCCCCCACAAACTCGCCGTAATGGAATATCTTGATACGATGGATACGACAGCCACACGCATTGGGGCGGTTAACACGGTCATCATCAAAGACGGTATCGCGACGGGTACCAATACCGATGCGTATGGCTTCATCACTAATTTGCGAGAGGGCTTAACCGGCAGCGTTGAAGGCGATATTTCCTCGGCACTCACGAATGTCGTTCTGCTTGGTGCCGGGGGTGCCACGCGCGCAGCCATTGTTGCACTTCGTGATGCAGGGGCAAAAACCATTACCCTCATCAATCGAAGTGCTGATAAAGCGCAGGCATTAGCCGAAGAATTTTCATGCACATCCATCCCGTGGGATGAAAAAAATGCTGCACTTCACGGTGCAACATTACTCATCAATACCACCAGCCTTGGCATGCAGCATCAGCCGCCGCTTGACCTTGATTTAAGCGCACTTCGAGCGCATGCTGCGGTTCATGATATTGTCTATGCGCCGCTTGAAACCGAGTTGTTAAAAACAGCACGGCAGCGGGGCCACCCCGCCGTCGATGGTTTGGGCATGTTACTCTATCAGGCGCAAAAGGCGTTTGAGTTATGGCATGGGGTGCTGCCTGCGGTGACTGCCGAGCTACGCGCCCATGTGCTTGAGCCACATCCATGACTATCGACCTTGTTCATTGCGTAGCCTTCCATGGCGAGCCACGAGCGCAGCGAAGTGAGGGGGTAAGCGCTGCAAGCGCGAAGGGCGGCGAAACGCCCCCTTCCATTAAAAAGCGTCCCCTCATTATCGGCGTCACCGGGGGCATGGCGAGTGGTAAATCTACCTTGGCGCGGATGATTGCCGGGCGCGGTATCGCCCATGTGGATGCGGATGCACTCGTCCACCAGCTCATGCGCGACGACACCGACACCATCGCCGCCATTGGTGATTTGGTGCCGGGTGTGGTTGCAAATAGGCGCATCGATCGTGCAGCGCTTGCCTCCCACATCGCTAAACATCCGCAAACGCTTCCGGCGCTTGAGGCGATTCTTCACCCCCGCGTGCGTGCGCTCGAGGAGGGGGCGATTGCTTTTGCCCGTCGCAATCGTCTGCGTGCTATCGTGCTTGATGTGCCGCTGATGTTTGAAACGGGGGCCGATGAACTGTGTGATATTGTCATTGCGGCACATGCGCCGATCGCCCAGCGACGCGCCCGCGCCTTCCGCCGCGCAGGGATGACGCAGGCGAAATGGAACCGACTGATTGCCCGCCAGTGGCCGGATGCAGATAGAAATGCGCTTGCAGATATTGTCATTTCGACAGGAATTGGTAAAGCTGCGATGCGGCGGCGCATTCACGCGCTGCTGTGCGAATGGGGACTTCGATGAGAGAAATTGCCCTCGATACCGAAACCACGGGCCTTGACCCTGCCTCCGGCCACCGGGTGGTCGAGATTGGCTGTGTCGAGATGATGGGCCATATTCGCACCGGCAACCATTTCCATACCTACCTCAACCCCGAGCGCGATATGCCGCGCGAGGCGGAAAACATCCATGGCCTGTCGTCGGAGTTCTTAAAGGATAAACCTACCTTTAAAGTCGTGGCCCGTTCGTTTCTCGAATTCATCGGCAATGATCCGCTCATCATCCATAACGCGTCGTTTGATTTGAAATTCTTGAATGCCGAATTGAATGCGCTTGATTTACCGCTCATCGAATTTGCCCGTGCGACGGATACGGTTTTGATTGCGAGGCGCATGTTCCCGGGTTCCCCCGCCAACCTTGATGCATTGTGTAAGCGTTTTAACATTGATACCTCAGCGCGCACCAAGCACGGGGCCTTGCTTGATGCCGAGCTGCTCGCCGATGTGTATTTGGAGCTTAAAGGCGGCCGCCAAAGCACCCTGCTTGCCAAACCGGCCACCGAGGCGACTGAGCCAGCAAGTAGCAGCGCGGGTTCCGATATCGCCTTTGTCGGCCATACGAATATTCCCGCCCGCCAGTTCTCGCCGACCCTTGAGGAACTCGCCGCCCATAAGGCGATGATTGAAAAACTGAAGAATCCGCTTTGGTTAGCCTAGTTTTTAGCGCTTCGCGCTACAGACGAGGGCCCTTCGCCCTCGAGCTCCCGCCGCAAGCGGCTCGGCCTTACGGCCTACGCACGGATAATCTCGAACGATTGAGTGGCGGCGCAATAGGGCTCACACTAAAAAATGAATAGCCGATGGGTAGCAGTGCATAGCGTAAGCGAGCCGCTTGCGGCTGGGGTCAGCCCGCAGGGCGTAGGGGCCAAAGAGGCCCCTTCAATCAAACTCTAAAAATCCCCTTGCATCCATGAGGGCTCACGTTATAGATACGCGCGCGATAAATGACCCTCGAGCTAAGCAAAGGTAACTCCCAGTGAGTATCAATCGTACGGAAGCCCTTCAGATTTCCCGCCGCTACGCGACGGCCATCTTCGCATTGGCCGTGGACGCGAAGAAAACAAGCGTCGTTGTGGAAGAATTTCAGGTGCTCGCGAACGCCATTTCCGAGAACCCGGCCCTTGCCTCGGCCCTTTCAAGCCCGGTCGTGAGCCCAGCACAAAAAGCCGCCACCCTTGGCGCACTCATGAAAAAAGCAGATGCACTCACGCTGCGCGCCGTTGAGACCATTGCAAACGCGGGCCGCGCAGAAGCCATCCCCGCTATTGCCACCCGCATGAACGATATGCTGAGCCAGCAACAAGGTGAGGTTGAAGCCACCATCACCAGCGCGCGCCCACTCGCGGCAGCAGCGCAAAAGCAACTCTCTGCCGCGCTTGCTAAGGCAACCGGCAAAAAAGTCCAACTGAAACTAGAAAACGACCCGGCCGTTCTGGGTGGCGTGCGCATCGAGCTTGGCTCGCTGCTGCTGGATGCCACCTTGTCTGGCGCCCTCACCACCATGCGCGCGCAATTGCTCGCCACCAACGCTTAATCGATCAGGAGCCTACCCCATGGAAATTCGTCCTTCAGAAATTTCGGATATTTTAAAAGCCCAAATCGCGGGCATCGAGAACGCCGCCTCGCTTTCTGAAGTGGGCCGTGTGGTCAGCGTGGGCGATGGTATCGCCACGATTTATGGCCTTGAGAACGTGCAAGCGGGTGAGATGGTCGAATTCGAAGGCGGCATCAAAGGCATGGCCTTGAACCTTGAGACCGATTCGGTGGGTGTGGTCATTTTCGGCTCCGATACCGGCATCAAAGAAGGCTCTTCCGTGAAGCGTACCGGCACCATCGTGGATGTGCCCGTGGGCCCTGAACTGCTTGGCCGCGTCGTGGATCCGCTGGGTAACCCCATCGATGGTAAAGGCCCTATCAATGCCAAACAGCGCAGCCGCGTTGAGGTGAAGGCACCCGGCATCGTTTACCGTAAGTCGGTGCACGAGCCGGTACAGACCGGTATTAAATCGATCGATGCGCTCATCCCCATCGGCCGTGGCCAGCGCGAGCTCATCATCGGTGACCGCCAGACCGGTAAAACCGCGATTGCGATTGATACTATTTTGAACCAAAAAGCTGCGCATGAGGCAGGCGACAAAACCCGCCAATTGTTCTGCGTCTATGTCGCCATCGGCCAG
>CAZOFC010000035.1:0-13734 GCA_964578965.1 uncultured Azospirillum sp. | reverse complement strand
GGCAAGCCGCACCGCCCACGCCGCGAGGAGAGCCTTCGCCTTGCCGAAGCATTGCTTAATGAACCACGCGGCAAACGCACGCTCGGCCATTGCCTGATTGTATGGAAAAACGATGAGGCCACCTTCCGCCGTGAGGCGCGTGTGCAAAAAATCACCCCGCCATCTAGCGCATAGGACCTGCGCGCCCTATATGAGGGTTCACGCCACCAGAAATACTTGCCGCTAGGCCATTTTGGTGGTTGAACAACGTTATAAAATCTATCTAACGCAGCCATAAGATGCGTCAGGGTGGATGAAATGCGAGAAGTGGGCACGCGCAAGAAGGGAGTGTACATTTCAGTACATGACCGACTGAGCATGACCACGACGACGCAGTTCGCCTCCCTCACGCATCGAGACAGGAATGATTATGCCGCCAATTAGTAAGAATATCGCCATCTGGATCGGCATCATGGTCGCCATCCTGCTGCTCGTGAACCTCTCGCAAAGCGGGCTTGGCGAGGAGACGGCAACGGGCAGCAATGGCAGCGGCGCGCGCCTCGCCTACTCGGAATTTCTAAGCAAGGTCGAAAATGGTGAGGTGAAGGACGTCATTATCCGCGAGAGTGCGGAGGCTGGAACTCGCATCCAAGGCCATCTCAACAACGGTGAGCTATTTGCCCTCCAAGGGTTGAATGACCCGCGGCTGGTTGAAATCCTGCGTGCCAATAACGTTAAGCTATCGGCCGCACCCAGCAGCTCAAGTGCTGATTCATTCTTGAGTGTTTTTCTCTCCTCGTGGTTACCGTTTTTGGTGCTGATTGGGGTCTATATTTTCTTCATGCGCCAGATGCAGGGCAAAGGCGGCGGC
Source organism: uncultured Azospirillum sp. (assembly GCA_964578965.1). Taxonomy (GTDB): domain Bacteria; phylum Pseudomonadota; class Alphaproteobacteria; order Rickettsiales; family UBA3002; genus QFOX01. The sequence continues at coordinate 12,884 of CAZOFC010000035.1, read as the reverse complement.
AGTGGCGGGGCGATGGGCTTTGGTAAAAGCCGCGCGAAAATGCTCAACGAAAATACCGAACGCAAAATGTTCGATGATGTGGCGGGCATCGATGAAGCCAAAGAAGAACTGCAAGAGCTGGTGGATTTTCTAAAGAACCCACAAAAATTCCAAAAACTCGGCGGTAAAATCCCGCGTGGCTGTTTGCTCGTTGGCCCTCCGGGTACGGGTAAAACCTTGCTTGCACGCGCCATTGCTGGCGAAGCAGGCGTGCCGTTCTTCAGCATTTCGGGCTCGGACTTCGTAGAAATGTTTGTTGGTGTGGGTGCGTCCCGCGTGCGCGACATGTTCGAGCAAGGCAAGAAAAATGCGCCTTGCATCATCTTCATCGACGAGATTGATGCCGTGGGCCGTCACCGCGGTGCGGGTATTGGCGGCGGCAACGACGAGCGTGAGCAGACCCTCAACCAATTACTCGTCGAGATGGACGGATTCGAGGCCAATGAAAGTGTGATTCTCATTGCCGCGACCAACCGGCCGGATGTGCTCGATTCCGCGCTGCTACGCCCCGGCCGTTTCGACCGCCAGATCACGGTGCCGAACCCGGATATTGAAGGGCGCACAAAAATCCTCGGTGTGCATTTGAAAAAAGTGCCGATGGGGCCGGATGTGGACCCCAAAATCATCGCCCGTGGTACGCCTGGCTTTTCGGGGGCAGACCTTGCCAATCTGGTGAACGAAGCGGCACTGCTCGCTGCGCGCTATGACAAAAAAGTCGTCACCATGCGCGAGCTTGAAGCCGCGAAGGATAAGGTGATGATGGGTGTCGAGCGTAAATCGATGGTGATGAGTGAAGAAGAAAAACGTATGACTGCCTATCACGAGGCGGGCCACGCGGTGGTGAGCATTCACTACCCCGCAAGTGACCCGATTCACAAAGCCACCATCATCCCTCGCGGGCGCGCGCTCGGTATGGTCATGCGCCTGCCCGAGGCCGATAAAATCTCGTATCTTCGCGATAAAATGGAAGCGGATTTGGCCGTATCCATGGGTGGTCGCGCGGCGGAGGAAATCATTTTCGGGCATGCGAAGGTATCCAGTGGCGCGAGTTCGGATATTCAATATGCCACGCGCCTCGCAAGTGCCATGGTCACCCAATGGGGGATGAGCGATACGCTCGGGCCGATTTTGTTCGCCAGCCTCGAGGAGCATCAATCCCCCTTAATTCGTTCGCCCGAGGCGATTGCGAAGGTGGATGCCGAAATCAAGCGCATCGTGAATGATGCGCATGCGGCAGCCACCAAAATCCTCACCGAGCACCGCGACCAGCTTGAATCGGTGGCCCTCGCACTTATTGAATACGAAACCCTGACCGGGGATGAGATTAAACAAATCATGGCGGGGGAGAAAATCGCGCGGCCTGATCCATCGGCCGAAGCGCCCAAAGCCGTGCGCAGCAAACTGCCCAGCAGCAAGAAGGCGAGCGATGCCACTGCAAGCGAAAGCGATACCGTGCACTAATCAGTGAGTGGAATTTGCCCTTACTGGAAATTGATTCTGAACGCGCAGGCATTACCCGTTTTCGTGAGGTTGTAAGTAGCCCCCGCAATGGTTGAACTGCTTGCGCAGGCGTTGGTTTCCTGCGCGCCCCACTGGGCAGAACCCGCACGGTAATGCGTTTGAAAAAAACCCTGATAAGGCAGGCCATCATCGATCTTGGTGTCGATGTTCCATGCTTCCTCAGTGCTTACAATCGCACCAATTGGAAATCCGCCCGGCACCCCATTGACTGTAAAATTGCCTAATAAAAAATAATTCGCCAGTGGGTATGGAGCGAAATCGCTGTCACCATTAGAATTCTGCTGTGTCGGAATCATCGTGGCTCTGCGCGTCTTAAATGAGGGGCAGTTTGTGGCAACACAGCCATATTGCGTAGCACCGGATCCATTGATACCCGCACCGCTGTATCTGCCTTCGATTAATCCTGCGTTGGCAAGATGCTGCCAAAAACGATAAGACTCCCACTGCGTGAAGCCGTAGATACCGATAGCGCCATCGCCCGTGCCATTGCACGTGGCAGTCGTTGTTGATTGCATATCGAAACAGGTGTTATCATTGCCCGTGCTGCCGGCTGCAATACCCCAAAAACTGGTGGCGTTCGGCAAATCACCCGGCCAGTAAAAATATTTGTCACGAAACGTGAGGGCTGCGGTGCGGTAGCGTACTACATCGGTGGCCAAACTGCGGATTTCAGCGGCGCGGATGAGCGACTGGCCCGAAAGCACTCCACCCACCAGCAATCCCAGAATGACTAGAACAATGCTCAGTTCCACAAGGCTGAATGCTTTTTGGCGCGTAGCGCTACTGGATAGCTCTGGTGTCGTTATCATGAGCGAAAAATAACATTTCGCTAGTTATACTGTCAAATTCAAGCCTGCGCATATATGCTTGACCGTTGGGTGGCTATTCACCAAATCTAACCATTCATTTCATTGCGGTGGCTGCAGCTTGAGGCTATAGCGTAGTAGCCACGCGTGCGAGCGCTGGGTTAGGGCGTCATCCCGGTTTGCGAAGCAATACCGGGATCCCCCCGCAACATGCTGTGCACTTTATGCTGAAAAAGAGGCAACGCGTGGGCGGGAGATCCCGGGACAAGCCCGGGATGACAGGCTAACTTTAACCTAGGTGAGTGCGGTAACACCTGCGAACAACGAATAACGAGAAACGAACAACCACACGTATGAGCACACGTAAATATTTCGGTACGGATGGCATCCGCGGCACCGCCAACCGCTTCCCCATGACGGCGGATATTGCGCAACGTTTGGGCATGGCGGCGGGGCATTATTTCACCCAAGGCGGCCACCGCCACCGTGTGGTGATCGCGAAGGACACCCGCCTTTCCGGCTATATGATCGAAAACGCCCTCACTTCAGGCTTCCTGAGTGTGGGTATGGATGTGTTGCTCGTGGGCCCGATGCCGACCCCCGCCGTTGCCTTCCTCACCAAAGCCATGCGCGCGGATTTGGGTGTGATGATTTCCGCCAGCCACAACCCCTATCAGGATAATGGGCTGAAATTGTTCGGGCCGGATGGCTATAAACTATCAGATGCGGTCGAACTTGAAATTGAATCACACATGGACGACGACCCGGCGAAACTCTGCAGTGCGCCTGAAAAAATCGGTCGCGCCAAGCGGCTGGATGATGCGCCGGGGCGCTATATCGAATTTGTCAAATCCACCTTCCCCAAACATCTCAGGCTTGATGGCATGAAGATTGTCATCGATTGCGCGAACGGTGCAGGCTATCAGGTCGGGCCAATTATTCTGTGGGAGCTTGGGGCTGAGGTAATTCCCATCCATGTGGCGCCCAACGGCACCAACATCAACAAAGACTGTGGCTCGAACCACCCCGAATCCCTCGCCGCGGCGGTGCTGCGCGAAGGCGCTGATATCGGTATCGCGCTCGATGGGGATGCAGATCGCCTCACCATCGTTGATGAAAAAGGCGCGGTGAAAGATGGCGACCAGTTAATGGCAATGATTGCGGATTACATGCACCGTCAGGGCCTCATCACCGGTGGCGGCATTGCGGCAACGCTGATGAGCAACTTAGGCCTTGAGCGCTTTTTACGCGCGCGTGGCCTTAACCTCCATCGTACCAAGGTGGGCGACCGCTATGTGATGGAAGCGATGCGCGAGCATGGCTTCAACCTCGGTGGCGAGCAGTCCGGCCACCTCATGCTCGGCAGCTATTCCACCACCGGCGACGCGTTGATTGCTGCGCTTCAAGTGCTGGCTGGGGTCATTGAATCGGGCAAGCCAGCGAGCAGCGCCCTCACCCTGTTCGAGCCGGTGCCACAAGTGCTCAAGAATGTCCGGTTTGCTGCTGGCAACCCGCTTGCGCGCGCCGAAGTTAAGGCACAGATTGCGGCGATTGAAAAAACCCTGGGTGCCAATGGCCGTATCGTGGTGCGCCCATCGGGCACCGAACCGCTGCTGCGCATCATGATCGAAGGCGAGGATGCGAAGGCCATCACCGAGATGGCAGAAACGCTGTCAACACTCATCCTTGATTCTATCGCTGCGTAAGGATTTTTGCGTATGTTATCTCCCATGTTACGTAACGTCAGCCCACGGCTTTTGCAAAGCTTGGCACTCGCGTTGTTTACGATAAGCCACACAGCCCAGGCGGGTATTGGGGGTATTGGCAACGCACAGGTTACGAAGGGCGCGTTTACCACCCATCTGCGTAATGCATATATTGAAGATGGCGAGAATGGCCGTCAGGATAATCGTTGGCGCAGCCGTATCATGACCGATTATGGCATCAATGATTGGTTCGCGGCGGGGTTCTATGTTCAAGGCGATCGCCGTAAAGACGACAATCTGGAACTCGAGGCACTGATCGGCGAACTGCGCTTTGAATTCACCAGTGCCGATACGAGTGGCTATTATAGTGGCGCGCGGTTACGTTATACGTGGCGCGATGGGGACAAGAAGCCCGATGACGCCCATATCCGCCTCATCCTTGGCGCGCCGTATGGGCGATGGGATTTTCGTATCAACCAGATTTTGGGCCTTGAAACTGGCACCGATGCACGCGCCGGCCTGCTCGTTGAAACCCGCCCGCAAGTGACCTATGGCTACTATGAAAAGCATCGTGTCGGTATCGAGAGCTTCAGTAACTTTGGCAATGTAAGCAGGGTGGATGGCTGGAATAACCAATCGCATGAGGTCGGCCCAGTGTTTCAAGGCCCCCTCACCGATACATTGAACTACGAGGCGGGCTACCGTCGAGGCATCTCGGATGCGGCCGCGAATCACACGATGCGCCTGTTTTTGATTCAATCGTTTTAGAGCCATTATGCATCAACTATCCCCACCACATGGCCGTATCCTCATCATCGCCGGATCGGACTCAAGCGGCGGTGCGGGCATTCAAGGGGATATCAAAACCGTGAGCGCGTTGGGCGGTTATGCCATGACCGCCATCACTGCCCTTACTGCACAAAACACCAATGGCGTGTTTGGTATTCACCCCATCCCCGAGGCATTTATTGCGCAGCAAATTTCGCTATGCCTGAGCGATATCGGCGCCGATGCCATCAAGACCGGCATGCTGCATTCGGCGGGAGTGATTGAAACTGTGGCTGCCAACCTGCCAGCACACATGTCCCTCGTCGTCGATCCCGTCATGGTCGCCAAAGGTGGCGCGCCACTGCTTGAACACGCCGCGCTCAACGCACTTAAAACGCTGCTCATTCCGCGCGCCAGCATCATCACACCGAATTTGCCGGAGGCCGAACTGCTATTGGGCCGTAGTATTGTAAGCGATGATGCCGATAGCGCCGATATGAAACGCGCAGCAGACGAATTATTGGCGCTTGGTTCTCAGGCGGTGCTGCTCAAAGGCGGCCATGGCACCAGCGACGTGCTGACCGATGTGCTCGCCTGCCGCGATGCTGCACCCATGACACTCACTGCTATGCGCCTTGCCACGCGCCACACCCATGGCACGGGCTGTGCCTTTGCCTCGGCGATTGCGACGGGCTTAGCGCAGCAACTATCGCTGCATGATGCGGTGGTGCGCGCCCACGCCTATGTGCAAGGCGCTATTGCCCGGGCACCCGGCTTTGGTCAGGGGCATGGTCCGCTCGGGCATTAGTTTTTGATGTTACGATTTGGTCTACTGACCAAATCTGCACGCCGCTTCGCGGGCTCATGGCTGGCTCACCCGGCTCGCTTTTAGCGCTGCACTATCCCTTACTCCCGCCCTTCGGGCTCGCCATAGGCTACGCAGTGTTATTCTTCCCGGGTTCAGTATAAATCACCAGCCGCCGTAAGTCCGGGCAACAAATCGCCGTCACGGCGACGACGGTGAGGGTCATCGCTCCGCCAAACAGAATCGAGGGTACCAATCCAAGCATGCTTGCAGCAAGGCCTGATTCAAACGCGCCAATCTCGTTACTTGAGATAATGAACATGCCATTGAGTGCGGAAACCCGGCCACGCATGGCATCAGGGATTAGAAGCTGCATCAGCGTGCTGCGCATGACCATGCTGACACTATCGAACGCGCCACTGACAGCGAGAAAGAACACCGCGCTCACGAAACTGGTGCTCACGCCAAAGCCCAGCATGGCAAAACCAAAGCCAGTAATGACAAGAAACAGGCGGCGTGCGCGCAGCGTTTTCATGGGCTTTACGGCAAAATAAAGTGCCGTGATGATCGAGCCAATGGCAGGTGCCGCGCGCAGCAACCCAAGCCCCTGCGCCCCCACCTGCAAGACTTGGTCGGCAAAAACGGGCAAAATGGCTACCGCCCCGCCGAACAATACCGCGAACATATCGAGCGCCATGATGGGCAGCAGCACGCGATGATGCAGCACAAAGCGCCAGCCCGCCGCCATGCTTTTGAGCACCGGCTCGCGGCTATCCTCATTTTTGAACTTGCGATGCTCGCGGCTCATGCCGCTGATGGCAATCACCGCCCCGAATAAAAACACCACTGGCATGCACCAAGCGACGGTATTGCCATACGCGGCATAGACCAACCCGGCAATGGCAGGCCCGAGAATTGCGGCAAGCTGAAAACCACTCGTCAGCCATGCACTCGCGGCGGGCATATTGTGGCGCGGCACAATGCGTGCAAGCAGGGTGAATGAGGCAGGCATGATGAAACTGCGGGTGATGCCGGATAAAAATATCCCGACGAATAACACCACTACCACGACGTTTGGCTTCATGGCGATGAGCCCACCGGCAATCATCAGCAGCACGAGCGAGATGAGGCAATGCACCAGCAAGCAGTTACGAAAAATAAAATGCGGGCGACTTTTATCGACGATATGGCCAGCAAACAGCGCAAACACAATCGCCGGCACGGCCTCGACCAAGCCAATCAGCCCGAGCATCAACGGGTCATGGGTGAGGGTATAAATTTGCCAACCGACGATGACCGCCTGCGCCTGCAGCGCAAAAATGCCGCATAGCCGTGTCGCCAGCAGCCGGCAAAAGTCGCGATTACGCAAGACATCATAGGAAAGAGCCATGGGTGCTTACTACCCTGCCAGCATGCTTAGCGCTACTGCTTCCGCAACCTTAATGCCATCGACCCCGGCCGAGAGAATACCGCCCGCATAGCCCGCCCCCTCGCCCGCCGGGAACAGGCCACGGGTGTTGAGGCTTTGGAAGGTTTCATTGCGTTTGATGCGAATGGGCGACGAGGTGCGCGTTTCAACGCCGGTCATCACCGCATCGTCCATATCGAAGCCTTTGATCTGGCGGCCAAAGGCCGGCAGCGCCTCGCGCATAGCGGTGACAGCAAATTCCGGTAGGCAGCGTGCTAAATCCGTCGGCGTCACCCCCGGCTTGTAGGAGGGGATGACATGGCCGAGTGAGGTGGAGGCGCGCCCCGCAATAAAATCCCCCACGCGCTGCGCCGGTGCCGCATAGGTGCCGCCCCCGGCAACGAACGCCGCTGATTCCCAGTGGCGTTGAAAATCAATGCCCGCAAGTGGGTTGCCGGGGTAATCAACCTCAGGCGTAATGCCCACCACAATGCCCGCATTGGCATTGCGCTCGTTGCGCGAATACTGGCTCATACCGTTCGTCACCACCCGCCCCTCTTCCGAAGTGGCGGTCACCACCGTGCCGCCCGGGCACATACAGAAGCTATAGACATCGCGGCCATTTTTCGCGTGGTGCACGAGTTTATAATCTGCCGCCCCGAGGATGGGGTGGCCCGCCGCCGGGCCAAACCGCGCAGCATCGATCAGCGATTGCGGATGCTCGATGCGCACCCCGATTGAGAAAGGTTTCGCCTCAATATACACGCCGTGGTCATAAAGCATCTGGAACGTATCACGCGCGCTGTGGCCCACGGCAAGCACCACATGGTCACTCGCAATGGTTTCTCCGCTCGCCAGCATCACCCCACGCACCGTGCGATGGCCGCTGCTATCGGTTACAATATCAAGCGCCGTCACACGGCTTTCAAAACGGTATTCTCCACCCAGCGCCTCGATGCTTGCACGCATATTCTCGACCATTTTAACCAGGCGGAACGTGCCGATATGCGGGTGCGCCTCGGTCAGGATTTCAGGCGGGGCCTCGGCCTTCACAAATTCGGTCAGCACCTTGCGGCCGAGATAGCGCGGGTCTTTGATCTGACTGTAGAGTTTACCATCCGAAAATGTGCCGGCCCCGCCTTCGCCATATTGCACGTTGGATTCCGTTTTCAGCACCGATTTGCGCCATAGGCCCCAGGTATCTTTGGTGCGTTCGCGCACGACTTTGCCGCGCTCAAGGATAATGGGCTTAAAGCCCATTTGCGCCAAAATGAGGGCCGCAAATAAACCGCAAGGCCCTGCCCCAATCACAATCGGGCGGGTGCGCAGGTTGGCGGGGGCGCTTGCCACAAACTGGTAGTCAATATTCGGCGTAGGCTTCACATGCACATCGTTGGCGAACCGCTTGAGGATGGCCGCTTCGTTCTTCACCTCGACATCAAGGGAATAGACCAGATGGATATTCGATTTTTTGCGCGCATCATGGGCGCGACGAAACACCGTGCAGGAAAGCAGCTCCGCTGCGGGAATGCCCAGGCGCGCGGCGGCGGCCTTGGCAATCGCCTCAGGTGGGTGATCAAGCGGTAGTTTGATTTCGGTTAAACGCAGCATGCGCGACTTATAAAATATTCTTCAGGCCATGCCTAGTGTTCTTAACAGTCCGAAGCGGCCTTAGCTTTTGCTCTGCTCGCGCGCGGCCATATCGATCTTCAGCTTATCCATTTTCATGGCAGCGGCATAGGCATTGGCCAATGCCTTGTAGTAATCGAGGATAGCCGCGACATTCTTGACCTTAGCATTTGCCTGTTGTTCCTCACGCAGGTTGAGCAGGAAGTAATCGCTGCCGCCATTGGCAAATAGTTTTTCCTCCGAGCGCTGCATTTTGTTGGCAACCGTCACCTCTTTGCTGCTCCAATCGATATTGCGCTCAGCGGCCAGCAAATCATTTTCCAAAAATTGCAGCTGCTGGGTGATCTGGTCGCGCACCAAGCGTTGCTCATGATCGAGCGCGCGCAGTTTCGCCCGGGCTTTGGCGGCACGGCCTTCCCCCAAGCGCTGCTGCAGAGGAATCGAGATATTCAGCCGCGCCAGATGCTCGGTGCCGTTGAGATTATCGCCGGTCACACCCCCCACATCGCGCGAGCTGCGTAGCGTAATATCGGCCTTGGGCAGGAGGCTGTTTTCGCCGGCTTTCAATTCATTCTTTTGCACCTCGATCTCTGCCTCGATGACCTTCAACTCCGGACGGCTGCGGTAAAGCGCTTCACGCTCAGCAACCAGCGACATAGGCTCAAGCCCTTTTGCAGCGAACTGCGTTTTATCGATAGTATCGGGCACAATCGGGTTGCCCTCCTCATCGCGCCAATAGAGCGAGAGGTTCACCGCCGCGTTCTTGTAGAGCCGTTTTGCATCGTTCAGTTGTCCTTCGCGACGAAACAAGGCCTGCTCGTTTTCAGTCACCGTGATGGCCGCAATATCGCCGTAAGCATGTTTTTGTTTCAACGCATTCTGGCGCTCTTTGGCGAGTGTCGCGAGTTCCTTATACACGTCGAGAATCTGGGCGGCAGCAATCCATTCATAATAGGCAATCATCGCCGCGCGCTGGGTCGCCACTTTGGAAAGCAGCAGCTCCTGCTCGGCCTTATTTTGCTCGAGCGTATTGTTCCAAAAGCTCAACCGGCGATCATCGATATCGCGATCACGCAGCAGCGAAAAGAACAGCTCAACGCTGAATTCACCCCCGCGATTGGTGAAGAAATAATCCTCATAGACGGGGAAATCACCATCCGAAACGCGGTAGCCCGCCGCGACCGAGGCGTTATAGTCGCCAATCGGTTTCACAATCCGCGTGTTCGTGTGGTTGCCATCATAGAACCCACCCGTGCGCAGGTTTGACGTATTATCGAGCGAGGCATCGAATGCGCCGAGCGATTGCACCACCGCCGCTTCGCTGGCATCGCGCTTGGCTTTGGCTTCCTGAATCTTCGGGTAATGCTTGAGCGACACCTCAAGCAGCTGGTCAAGGGTTACGGGAGATTTGGCAAGCGCGACGCACGGCAAAAGCAGCATGCATGCGAAGCCTGTGAGTGCCGCACGCATTATTTGCCCTCATTGTTTTTATCCGCTTTGGGCTGGCCCAGCATGGATTGTTGCGCCCCGGTATAGACCGGCGGGAAGTTGTTCATCTGCCGCCATAGCTCAAAGCCAAGTGGCACTTCGTTGAGCAATACCCAGCCTTTTGTTTTCGCACCCATGCGCAGGAAATTTACATCCGGCCATGGCTCTTCTTTGGTTTCAGAAATTAGGATACGGAACTTACCATTGGGCGATACCGAGGCATCGACCGCAACCACCTCCCCGGCGAATGTACCGATCGCAACCGCCGGCCAGCCGCTGAACTGCACCGCCGGCCAGCCCTCGAACATCAGGCGTACCTTGCGGCCCGGGCTAATGAGCGCGACATCAAGGCCATTCACATAAAGCTCAACGGCGCGTGTCACGTTATCGGGCACGAAGGTAGCCAGAATATCGCCCTCTTGCACCTGTGTAGCAATGCCACCGGCGGTAATATGCATGATGAATCCATCGTGCGGTGCTTCCACTACCTGCGTGCCTTGACGCGCGAACTGCACCTCGATCTTGTTCAGGTCGGCATCGGTTTGTGCATAGGCCGCCTTGATTTCTTTCCAGCGAATTTTCGCCTGCTCCACTTCCTTGCGTGAGGCAAGGCCCTGCTCACTCAGGCGCGATTGACGTTCGTAGTTGATTTGCGCCGTATCCATCGCCAGGCGCATGGTATCGCGCTTGTGGGCAATGGCATCGCGCTCGCTTTCAAGGCGGGTGATGAACTGCGGGTCGTTATCGACCAGCTCGACGATCGGTTCGCCTTTACGCACGCGGCTGCCATCCTGCACATGCCATTGCTTGATGCGGCCCTTCACCAACGAGTGAATCGGCTGGGTGCGTTGTGCGGGGTCAAGCGCGGTGATGGTGCCGGTGCCCGAAGCGGTCTGCACCCACGGGGTAAAGCTTAGGAATGCAACCAGCAAGAGTACAAAAATCACCAGTATTTTACCCACCGTGCGGCTGACACGCGGCAGCGCGAGGCGCGCAAATGATGGCAGGCGCAGGTTCGGCTCTTCCGTGATGAAGGCGCTTGCGCCAGCCTGCGTTGCCGCTATCCCGCCAGCAGGAATCTCCAGGAACTTGCTGAGCTTCTCGACCGAGGCAATCAGGTCGTAGTAATAATCGAGATATTCGCCCGCCTTCGACAGGCCAAAGAAAATCGCGGAAAGCACGAGCTCCGCCGCCACTAGCTGGCCAAGTGTCAGCTCACCCGCCACGACCAGCGAACCGCCCATCGCAAGCAAGCCAGCGCTCGCCAGCGCATACAACATCAAAAAGCCGATAATCTGTCGGAAGGAATAGCGAAAATACGTGGTACGGGCGCTAAGATAATGCTCAATTTCCATGTTCGAGTGCTCGAGCGCTTTGGCACGTGCCTGAGGTGTCTGCGGTGGATTGGCAATCAGCTCATCCAGCCAGCCAGCGGCATAATATTTCTGCTTCGATAGCTGCAGGGCCTTACGTGTCGCGATCGGTGCATAGAGTTTCCAGATGATGTAAACCGCGAGCACAAAAATGATGTTAAAAATGAGGAATGCCGGGTGGTAAAACGACACAAGCAAGATGCCAACGACTGCTTGCAGCACCAACGCAAAGCCACTCGTAATGAGCACCGCCACCCGTTGCTGTATGGTCATGATTTCAAAATAGCGATGGGTCAGGTCTTGCGCGTCTTTGATGGCGGCATCGGCATGAATGTAACGCCAGGAAATTTCCCCCACCACACGGGCATAAAAGCGCTGTTTGAAGCGCTCAAGCAGCTGGTATTGCACGGCCACCAGCAACCCATAAAGTCCCAGTATGAGCGCGAGCATGATACTCAGAATTATCACCGGGCGCTCAAGCGCCGTGTTGGTGAGTGTGGTAATGAGAATCTGGACGGAAAACGGAACAGCCAACGAAAAAAGACTGATGATGACGCCATAGACTGCCGCGAGTTTGTAGAACGATTTCTCTGAGCCAAGGACCAGAATGAACAGGTCATGCAGCTGAGAGAGCGAAACAGTAGGTTTACTATCGGGCATCGGATTCCATTACGTTAATGCTTGAGCTTTTTCAATATGAATTCATAGAGCGTCTGCATCGCAAGGCTAGGGTTGGACTGCTGCAGCAGCGATACATGTGTCTCTTCTAGCATCGGCAGCAGGGATGGCACCACCGGCGATAATTCCCGCGGAATCATGGTATGCGGCATAATCGTCACGCCCATTCCCGCTTTGACGGCGGTGATGATCCCCGCATAGCTTGGGCTTGAGAAGATGAGGCGCCAAGGCCGCCCAGCGTGATTAAGGGCGCGAATCGCCGCCGCGCGATAGACGCAAGGCTCGGGTGCAAGCACCAGCGGGATAGGCTTGCTGGCATCAATCACGCTGCCATCGCCGACCCATTGCAGCGGCTCCGACCAGACTTCCTGGCCATCAGGTACATCCTCCGGGCGGTTCATTTTCACCAGCACCACATCAAATTCACGGCGCTTAAAGCGCGCAAAAAGGTTCAACGTCAGGTCGCATTCAATATTGAGTAGTACGCGCGGATGCATACGCGTGAACTCGGCCAGCAGGTCTGAGAGGAATGCGCTGGCAAAATTTTCGGGGATACCAACGCGCACCTCACCGGCTAATGCCGGAATCTTCATGTAATCGAGGGCTTCATTCTGCAACGCAAAGATCTGACGCGCGTAGCTTTGGAACACTTCGCCATCGGCC
>CAZOFC010000034.1:0-13795 GCA_964578965.1 uncultured Azospirillum sp. | reverse complement strand
AATGCCATCAAGTTTACCGATCATGGCCATGTGCGCGTGAAGGCGCGCATGGAGGAGCGCAACAGCGCCGAGATGCTTTACGTAAGTGTGGAAGATACCGGCATGGGCATTCCGGCCAACAAGCTCAAGGACATCTTCGATAAATTCACCCAAGCCGATGCCTCGGTCACGCGCAAATATGGCGGCACGGGGCTTGGCCTTGCCATCACGAAGCAACTCGTTAGCCTTATGGGTGGGGAGCTAGGGGTGAAAAGTGCGGAAGGCAAAGGCTCTACCTTCTGGTTTGCAATTCCGTGCAAACCTGCAGAAGCAACCGATGAAATGGCGAGCTTTGAGCATTTCCGTAGCCTGTTGCAAACGCCAAGCTCGCAGATGCCGATTGCTGAGGCACGCGCACTACTGGTTGATGATTATCATGTGAACCGCATCTTCGCCGAGAAGCTGCTGCGCAAGTTCGGCTTCATGCAGATTGATACCGCCGAAGATGGCATCGCCGCGCTGCTCAAATGCAATGAAACAGCGTATGATATCATTTTCATGGATTGCCAGATGCCCAATATGGATGGCTACATCACCACCCATGAAATTCGCTCGCTCGAGGCCTCGGGCCTCAGACATATCCCGATTGTGGCGATGACCGCCAACGCCATGGTGGGGGACCGCGAAAAATGCCTTAACGCCGGGATGGATGATTATCTGACCAAGCCACTTCGCGCCGAGCATTTGCGCAAAACCCTTCAATCCTGGTTTATTTTGGATGAGGTGAAAGCAGGCATCAGCCCGCAAAAAGACGAGACGAAACCTCTATCAGCGCCACAGGAAAATGCTACAGCAAGCGAGCTGCCGGTTGATCTTGAGCAGCTACGGATGTTCACCGATGGTGACCCGGAAGAGGAAAAAGCGCTTTCTTCACTTTTCCTCGAACAGGCGCAGGAGATGATTGTGTTGCTTGAGCAGAATATCGATGCCGCGCACAAGGATGTCTGGAAATCGGCGGCGCACCGTTTCAAAGGCTCATCGGGCAATTTGGGGGCCATGCCATTGCACAAACTCTGTATGCGCGCCGAAGCACATTTCGATGACGAAGAAAGCACCAAGCAGGCCATGCTTGCCGCCATTAAAGATGCCACCAAGCAGGTAGAGCAATTTTTTAGCTCGGCAGCGTAAGACGCCTACACGCTACGTAGAACCCCTTTGCATGCCTGCGTAACTTCGCTAATGTTCAGCGATGAACACTACGCTCAATATCGTCTGGTTTAAGCGTGATTTGCGCATAAGTGACCATGCCCCGCTTGCCGCTGCGGCGCGCGCGGGCAGGGTACTACCGCTATATATCGTCGAGCCGGAATATTGGGCGCTGCCCGACACCTCGCGCCGGCATTGGCATTTCATCCATGATTCGCTGACGTCACTCGATGCATCGCTGGCACAGCTTGGTGCTAGGCTAATTGTGCGAGTTGGCGATGCCGTTGACGTGCTCGACGCTTTGGCGAATAAATACGGTAGCCTCACCCTGTGGTCGCACGAGGAAACCGGCAATGGCTGGACCTATGCGCGTGACCTTAGGGTGAAGGCATGGTGCCAAGCCCGCGGTGTTAAGTGGCATGAAGCGCCGAGTGGGGGTGTGGTGCGCCGCTTGAAAAGCCGTGATGGTTGGGCAAAAATTCGTGATGCACGCATGGCCGAGCCGTTGGTTGTAGCACCATTTGCACTCGATGCGCTCACTGATGTTGTGAGTGATACGCTGCCCACAAAAGATAGCCCACTGTTCGGCTCGGGTGCAATTGGCAGCGTACAAACCGGTGGGCACAGCGAAGCAATGAAAACATTGCAGTCGTTTTTGCACGAACGCAGCACGCATTATATGAAAACTATTTCTAAACCCGGCGTTTCGGCACGGCATTGCTCGCGCTTAAGCACCCATCTGGCCTATGGCACACTCTCGGTGCGCGAGGTGGAGCAGGCAACCCAAGCCCGCATTGTGGCACTCAAAGGGGATGATGACCCGCAATCGGGGGTGTGGCGGCGCAATCTATCTGCATTCTTGTCGCGCCTGGCGTGGCATTGCCATTTCATCCAGAAGCTTGAACAACAGCCGGCAATCGAGTTTCGCTGCATGCACCCGGCGTTTGAGGGCATGCGTGAGCCGCACCACCGTGAGGATTTCTTTGAGGCGTGGAAGCAGGGAAAAACCGGCTATCCGCTCGTCGATGCCTGTATGCGCTCCTTGCATGAAAATGGCTGGATCACCTTTCGGATGCGGGCGATGCTGGTCTCGTTCGCGAGCTATCATTTATGGCTCGATTGGCGGCTTACAGCACCATTCATGGCGCAATTGTTTACGGATTATGAGCCGGGGATTCACTACTCGCAGTTTCAGATGCAATCGGGTGTGACTGGTATCAATGCCGTGCGCATGTATAATCCCATCAAGCAATCGATTGAGCATGATCCATCGGGTAAATTCATTCGCCGCTATATTCCTGAGCTGAAACAGGTTCCCGATAGTTTCATCCACGAGCCTTGGCGCATGGATGCGCCGCCCATAAATTATCCAGCGCCGATTGTGGAACACGAGGCGGCCATCAAACACGCACGGGCTGAAATTTCCAAGCGTTGGAAAGAATCCGGCTTTCGTGATGCCGCGCGCGCCGTGAACCAGAAATTGGGCAGCCGCAACAAACAGCCAGTGCGGGCAAAAAAGCCGCGCGCTGAAAAAAGCAAACAGCTGGCGTTTGATCTCTAGATGTTCCGCGTCACAACGCCTTTAATGCTCGCGCGCTAGAATGCCTGCGGCCAGCCAATAGCCGCCCTTCATAACATTAAATTCATTAGGTGCTTCGCAGCGCAATCGGCTATTTGTTGCAGTCAATCAAGGGAAACTATGGCCGATAGCTACAGCGAAGCATTTATCAACGATATCATCCGCATGGCGTGGGCGGATGAGATTTCGTTTGAGGAAATTAAGCGCAAGCGTGGTATCAGTGAAGCCGAAGTCATTCGCCTGATGCGCCGCAACCTCAAACCCAGTAGCTTCAAGCTGTGGCGCAAGCGGGTGAGCGGGCGCGGGGCCAAGCACGAGAAACGCATGAAGCTACGCGCGCAGGAGATGGACTAATGGCCGCCCTTCGCCTCATTCTGGCCGACCAGTTATCGCACAGCATCGCGACCCTCGAGGATGTTGACAAGGCGCACGATACCATCATGTTATGCGAAGTGATGGAAGAGGCGACCTATGTGCCCCATCACCCAAAGAAGATCGCCTTCCTATTTTCCGCGATGCGCCATTTCGCACAGGAGCTAAAAGAACAAGGATATAACGTACGCTACGTGACGCTCGATGACCCCGCTAACACCGGCAGTTTTGATGACGAGGTGGCGCGCGCCATCAAGGAACTTAGCCCCACGCGCCTGATCCTTACCGAGCCTGGTGAATACCGTGTGTTGCAGAAGTTTGAGGCATGGCAGAAGGCACTTGCATTGCCCGTCGAAATCCGCCGCGATACGCGATTCTTTGCAACGCTTCATGAATTCAGCCGCTGGGCGGCGGATAAAAAACAGCTGCGTATGGAATTCTTCTACCGAGAGCTTCGCAAAAAAACAGGCATCCTCATTGAGCCAGATGGCAAACCAACGGGCGGCGAATGGAATTACGATAAGGAAAACCGCAAGCCACCGAAAGCGGGTATGCGTGGCCCTGCGCGCATTTCGCACCCAAAATCGCAAATTACGAAAGATGTTCTCGCGCTTGTGGGTAAGCGTTTCTCGAATCATTTCGGTACGCTTGAGCCATTTCATTACGCCGTCACCCGCGAACAAGCACTCATCGAGCTCGACCATTTCATTGATCAGCTTTTGCCCAATTTCGGTGATTATCAGGACGCCATGGTGGCGGGCGAGCCCTATCTCTATCACTCGCTTATTTCGTCCTATCTCAATGCGGGGCTGCTGCTGCCGCTCGAGATTTGCCTCAAAGCGGAGGCTGCATACCGCGCAGGCACAGCGCCACTCAATGCAGTCGAAGGTTTCATTCGTCAGATCCTTGGTTGGCGGGAATATATCCGTGGCATTTACTGGCACCATATGCCGCATTACGGCACGCGCAACACCCTCAATGCCACCGCGCCCTTGCCTGAGTTCTATTGGAATGCGGATACAAAGATGTTTTGTATGGCCGAATCAATTCGCCATACGCGCGACCACGCCTATTCGCATCACATCCAACGCCTGATGGTGACAGGTAATTTCGCCCTGCTTGCTGGGCTTGATGTGGCGCAGGTGCAGGCATGGTATCTTGCCGTGTATTCGGATGCGTATGAATGGGTCGAGATGCCGAACACTTTGGGCATGGCGCTATTTGGCGATGGCGGCGTGGTGGCAAGCAAGCCCTATGCGGCCAGCGGTAAATACATTCACCGCATGAGCAATTATTGCGAGAAATGCCGCTACGACCCGGAGGCAATGACGGGAGAAAAGGCCTGCCCGTTCAATGCGCTCTATTGGGATTTCTGGGCGCGCAATGAGGGCACGCTACGCGGCAACCCGCGCATTCCCTATGTGTATTCGACCTGGGATAAAATGGGGCCCGAAAAGCAAGAAGCGATTCGCACGCAGGCAGCACTCAGTTTAACACACATGGCAGCGGGCACGCTATGATCACCGTTTTTTATGATGGCAAATGTGGCCTGTGCCGCCGCGAGATTGCACATTACCAGCGTATCGCGCCCGCGGGTCGTTTCGAGTGGGTCGATATCACTACCACGCCCGCGCCCTTCACGGCGCTAGGTTACGCGGTGACGGATGGCCTCAAGGCATTGCATGTGCGTGATGCAACGCTGAACATGCATATCGGGGTGGATGGGTTTATAGTGATTTGGCGCGCACTTCCTCGCTGGCGGTGGCTCGCGCTGCTTGTGGCACTGCCGATCATTCGCCCGCTCACGCGCGCATGCTATGCGCTGTTTGCCACATGGCGATTTAAAAAGTTAGGATATGATGCATGCGCTATCTAATGTGTATCATGTTGATGTTTGGAGGGGTGGCGATGGCAGAAGAACCACAAAAAAATGTATTCGGCAAACCGCTTGCGCAATGTTGCACGGCGCCGATGACCGGGTTCTACCGCGATGGCTACTGCAAAACCGGGGAGAGCGATGTTGGCAGCCATGTGGTCGCAGCGCAGGTAACGCAAGAGTTTCTCGACTTCACCAAATCGCGCGGCAATGATTTGCAAACCCCGCGCCCGATGTACGACTTCCCCGGCCTGAAGGCGGGGGATCGCTGGTGCTTGTGCGCGCTGCGCTGGCGCGAAGCGTATGATGCGGGGGTGGCACCCCCCGTGGTGCTCGAGGCAACGCATGAGAAAGCCTTGAAATATATTCCGCTTGAAACCTTGAAGAAATTTCAGATCCAATAATGCAGCGACTCGCAAAACAATTTGAGCGCCGTGAGGATCTGGTTGCCTACGTAAAGCAGCTTGCGCCATGGGCAGAGCACGACAGCAGTGTAGCGCCAAGCCCTATTCAAGGGGGCAGGCAGAAAGCGCAAGTGCAGCTCGCCAGTATCGACCCAATCACGTATGCGCGCACCCGCAACCATGGCGACGGACATGTGACGCGGCTTTCGCCCTATATCCATCATGGGATTCTGAGTTTAAACGAGGTGCGAAACGACGCACTCACGCAAGTCAGCCAGCCAGTACAAATCACGAAATTCATTCAAGAGCTGGCGTGGCGCGACTTCTGGCAACGCATGCTGAATGCAAATCCGCAATGGGCGTGGCAGGATGTTGAGCCTTATAAGACTGGGTTCAGCGCCGAAGATTATGCCGATATGCTGCCGGAGGATATTGCGGCGGGAAAAACGGGTGTCGCCTGCATCGATGCATTCATTCGTGAACTGCTAACAACCGGCTATGTGCATAATCACGCCCGGATGTATCTGGCCAGCTATGTCGTCCATTTTCGTCGCGTGAAGTGGCAGGCAGGAGCGCAGTGGTTTTTGCAGCATTTGCTCGATGGCGATGTGGCAAGCAACAACCTCTCGTGGCAATGGGTGGCCAGCACGTTCAGCCATAAGCCGTATATTTTTAACCTCGAAAACGTCGATAAATATTTCGGGCGTTTGGTCGATACGTCGCCCCAGACGAACCAGCCGCTCGATGCCAGCTACGAGACACTGCAGGCGCGGCTTTTCCCAAACATGAGCGCGCGATGAACCAGCCGTTGATTCTGTTGCATGAGGAAGCCTTGCGCATGATCCACCCTGTATTCAGCGCTGCACCTGCTGGTGCAAAGGCACTATTTATCTGGGATGATGCTTATTTTCGTAACGCGAACTACAGCCTGAAGCGGCTTGTTTTTATTTATGAAACACTCTGCGAATTGCCGATTGATATCATATCAGGCCGCACGGCGGAGGTGGTTCGGGAATTTTCACCATCAGCGCTTTATGTGCCTGCAACGAATAATCCACTGATTGCAGAAACCATGCGTGATTTAGTTGCCATTGCGCCGGTCCACACCATTGAGGATGAAGCTTTCGTGGTCTTCAAAAAACCCTTTCAATTTCGGCGCTTCTTCCAATACTGGAACAAGGCAGAAAAATCAGCCTTTCTCACGGATGGTGGTGTGAATGCCTAAGGCCATGCAGCATGCAGTGCCGTCGCAGGGGTGGCGGCTTGAAACGAGCTATCTCTCATTACCTGAGGCGTTTTACACCCGCATTGCGCCAACGCCAGTGAAGGCACCAAGGCTTGTCATTTTAAACCACGCGCTTGCGCAAGAATTGGGGCTAGCACTTG
Source organism: uncultured Azospirillum sp. (assembly GCA_964578965.1). GTDB lineage: Bacteria > Pseudomonadota > Alphaproteobacteria > Rickettsiales > UBA3002 > QFOX01. Next base: position 6,993 of record CAZOFC010000034.1, on the reverse strand, counting down.
GCAGCACGGAAACGACAGAGCTTGCACAACTATTTTCAGGGAATGTTCTTCCGCCCAACGCCAGCCCGCTTGCGCAGGCCTATGCCGGGCATCAGTTCGGTCATTTCAACCGCTTGGGGGATGGGCGCGCGCATCTCATCGGCGAGCAGCTGACACCGCATGGCGCACGGGTAGATATTCAGCTCAAAGGTTCGGGCCAGACGCCGTATTCCCGCCGGGGGGATGGCCGCGCCGCACTTGGGCCCATGCTGCGCGAATACCTCATCAGCGAGGCGATGCACGCACTTCACATCCCCACCACGCGCAGCCTTGCCGTTGTGGCGACCGGTGAGCCAGTGCTGCGCGAGACCATGCTGCAAGGGGCCATTCTCACCCGTGTGGCGGCAAGCCATCTGCGCGTGGGCACCTTTGAATATGCCGCTGCGCGCGATGACCGCGCCGGGCTTAAAGCCCTCGCTGATTATGCGATCGCGCGCCACTATCCTGAAGCGTTGCAGGAAGATGAACCCTACCGCGCGTTCCTGAATGAGGTGATGGCGCGCCAAGCGAACCTTATCGCGGCGTGGATGCAGGTCGGCTTCATCCACGGTGTGATGAACACCGACAATATGACCATCAGTGGTGAAACGATCGACTACGGCCCTTGCGCGTTCATGGATGGGTTTGCGATGGACCGTGTGTTCAGCTCCATCGACCAGCACGGGCGCTATGCCTTTGGCAATCAACCCACCATTGCGCGATGGAACCTCGCACGCTTCGCCGAGACATTGCTGCCCTTGCTGCATGAGGACATGCCGCGTGCGATACCCATCGCTGAGGAGGCGATTGATCAGTTCGATACCCAGTTTAATGCCGCATGGCTGAACGGCATGCGCACCAAGCTGGGTATGGTGGGCGACGACCCCGCTGATGTATCCCTCATCCAACGCCTGTTTGAATGGATGCAGCTAAGCGATGCCGACTATACCGCAACCTTTCGAGACCTGATGGAAGAGGGGGTGCCATCCCCCACCATCTATCAATCCCCCGCGTTTGTGGCGTGGCACGGCGATTGGCAGGCGCGTCTGATGCGCAGCGGCACTGCGCGAGCAACATCGCTGAACGTGATGCAAAGCCACAACCCCATCATCATCCCGCGCAACCAGCATGTGGAGGATGCGCTCGCCGCCGCCGAGGAGGGGGATATGACCCCATTCCATCGCCTGCTCGCGGCCGTACAGAAACCCTTCGAGGAAAGCGATGCAAACATCGAATTCCGACTGCCACCAGCACATAGCAGCCCCAACTATCAGACATTCTGCGGGACCTGATGCCAAGAGGAATCACCAAACAGAATCTGCCCGAAAAAATTTGCGCCACCTGCAAGCGGCCCTTTTCTTGGCGCAAAAAATGGGAGAAGAATTGGGAGCAGGTGAAATATTGCTCGAAGCGATGCCAAACGAATAAAGGAAAAACCGCATGACCCATGGCCAACAGCGCCTCGCTCAGGGGTTGACCTATGCCGGCGCGTTGCCGCTGGTGCTATCGGCGTTGGCGCTGACGCTGGGCTATGTGTCGCCCACCGATGCAACATGGCTATGCATGACCTACAGCGCGGTGATACTCAGTTTCCTCTCAGGTATTCACTGGGCGTGTTATCTGTTTTTTGCGGCGCAATGCCCGCGTAACTTGCTGCTCACCAGCAATATCGTTGCGTTGCTCGCATGGCTTAGCCTGCTTGTGATGGATTCCCCGTGGGCGCTATTGCTACAGATTGGCTGCTTTCTCTATCTGCTGCTGCTCGACGCGAAACTACACACTGTGGGTTTGCTGCCGCGCTGGTTTTTCACCCTGCGCCGCAATGTGACCACGCTGGTGGTGCTAATGTTATGTACGGTGATGGGGCAGCTATGAAACCACGGATTGCTATTATTGGTGCGGGCATTTCGGGCCTTACCCTTGCGCATCATTTAAGCGCGCATGCCAGCGTGGAGATCTTTGAGAAGGCCCGTGGCGTTGGCGGACGCATGAGCACACGCTACGCCGACCCGTTTTATTTCGACCATGGCACGCAGTTTTTCACCGCGCGCAGCAGCGCGTTCCAACACTTCATCGCGCCGCTGATTGCATGCGGACTCATCGCGGAATGGAAGGGCAAAGTCATCACCCTTCAGGAGGACCGCAGCATCACCGATCGCCTCTGGTTCGAGCCGCATTACGTCGCCACCCCGAACATGAACAACCTCTGCAAGCACATGGCGACCGGGCACATCATCACCCTTGGCCGCGAGGTGGCGCCGCTTGCCACCAAAGCCGGCGATGGTTGGCACCTGTTCGATAAAGACGGCGCGCCGCTGGGCGTGTTCGATTGGGTGATCTCGACCGCCCCACCGGTACAGACCGCACGGCTATTCGCGGATGTGGGCGCCACCTCCGATGTACTGCAGAATGTTGCACTTCAGGGCTGCTACACGCTGATGATCGGCTTCAATCGCCCGTGGGATAAGCCATGGATGGCCGCAAAAGTGCATGCAAGCCCGATTGAGTGGATCGCCGTCAACTCCACCAAGCCGGGGCGCAACAGCGCCGTGACCTGCCTGGTGGTGCATAGCAGCAATGGCTGGGCCGAAGCGCATATCGATGATGCGATGCCCGAGGCGGAAGCATTCCTGCGCCGCGAGTTCGAGGCCATCAGCGGCATCGACACCGCCAAGGCGGATTACTTCGCCTGCCACCGCTGGCGCTATGCGCTGGTGGAAACGCCCGGTGCACTCGTGCCCTATTGCGACGCCGCACAGGGCCTTGCCAGTGTGGGGGATTGGTGCAGCGCCTCGCGCATCGAGGACGCATGGACGAACGCCACCGCCCTTGCCAACGAGCTCAAGGCGCTTTTTTAGGCCCTCGCACTGCCAACGCTAATAATCGCTAAAATTTGATGCTATTTATTAACTCGATTCGCTCCACCAATAATTAAGCTATTGAATAAAAGCAATTAAATTATTTGGCCTTCGTAAAGCTGACATATTGACCCCGCAATTATTTTCCTAATTCCTTAGAATTTTAACTTTCCCTTAACCTGCTGCCTGTAAAACTTGGTGCACGGGGCATCACGAGCACAGCGTGTCACAAGACCCCGATTAAAACGCAGACCACCCGCGAAGAACAAAAACCAAACGGGTGATGGTGAGCACAGAAGAAAACAGTTTGAGCGAGTTGCTCGGCGCGGCGCTGCCCAAAGGGGTGCTGGCGGGCTTGCCGGGCCTGCGTGGCATTAGCTCGCCCGATGTGCCTGCCTTCGCCGCCAAGCCAGCAGTCGAAGCATTCAGCTATGGCACTGCCGCCCCTGCGATGGGCGAGCTGGCCGAAGCCGCCTTGGCCTATACCCACGATGAACCTCATGCCGCAACCACCCAGGCTGCAACCCTTACCTTGGTGACGGATAATGATGATGTGGGGGAGGACGCCGAATCAGTTGCCGTTAAGGCCGAAGCGTCGCAGCTATTAAGTGAAATATTCCGTATGGACCCAGAGGTGAAAGCCGGGTTAGGCGCCGAGATTGCCCTGCTCAAAGCGGCGCAGCAATCGGGCCGCGCATCGGGGGTGGATTTTGAGCGCATCCGCGACCGTATCGCCGCCGTCGATAACGCTGCCCAAAACGGCAAAGTTGAAACTCCTGAGCAACGCCGCGAGCGGTTGTGGAACGAGATTGAGGAATTGAACAGGAAAACCTTAAAAGGCATCGATGACTTGGCTGACAATAACTTAATGGGTCAAGATGAGGCTGATCAGTGGAAAGATGAGCTAACCGAAATTATGGCGATGCCTAATGGTGAAGAAAAAGCAAGGCGCTTAGCTGATTTCAATCAACGTTATGGCGATAGGTTGCAGCAAATTCTGGATAGTTTACCGCTTGATGACCCGCGAAGAGAATTAGTTGAGCGCTTGATTGCTAGTGAGCAAGAAAAAGATGCAACGTTAACCAGTGTAACAAGGGATGAAGCTGATCGCACTCCTCTCCCACCTAGCGCAACAGTTGCACCGGAACCGGTGGTGTTTCGCGATGAATCTCTAGCTGTACCTGATCTTCAAGCGGCTGGGGTAACCCAAGCAACGGAGCAAGCCACGAATACGGCGTTGCCGAGGGTGGCATCTGCTGCAAGTGTAGATGTAAGTCTTGGATAACTAGCGCTTCTGGCCTGTGGGCTGAACAGTCCCCAAAAACTGAGCGCCGTTGTAACGCACGCCTGATTCATTGTTGAAGGTAACACCAGCACGTGCCCCAGCAATGGCGCATTGGGCAATGCTATAGGTGTCTTCATTGGCAAGGCAGCTAGTAAGCGTCTCATTCGTTACCGTAGCAGGATGGCGCGTTTGCAAATCCGCCACGGATTCAGCAACTGTCATACGTTGCCCATTTGGTTTCACTGGCAGGTAACGCTCGGTGTTCATTTGTGCGTCAAGGAAGCCTGTTATCGCTGCCACAGGGCGGTTAATCGGCAAACCACGGTTGGGCAACATGCTGGGTAGAGCGAGTGCTCCCGTTCTCCCCCCCCCACTAGCAACAGATATTTCATCTTGCGTGAGTGGGGCTGTGTTGCAACTGCCTGATAATGGGCAAAGGGAAATTGTGCGAATTGTAGGGTCGGTGGCGGACAGTGCTGTTTGCAGCATGCGTGCCGACATTTCACGAACGTTATCATCCCCCGCTGGGCTGGTGAAGGGAACTTGGCGCAGCGCAAGGAAGGTGGCAGCATAATTGCCCGCTTCACCCGTAGTAACAAGGCGCTTTAAAACTTCAATATCGTTCACAGCTTCTTGGCGACTAGCTACACCGTCTCTGCCAGCGATATTTGAAGTAACTAACAGTTCGCTCAACACTCTAGCTTCTTCTCGACTGTCAATATCAACTTGTACTACTGGGCGTTGCTGTGCTTGTGGCATTGTATCTCTCCGTGTGCGGTGGCGTCTGTTATGTGTCATCGGGTTGCCCCTATGTGTGAGTTAACTATGCCCCGGTATAATGACAACCGCGTGACATGTGTGTGACAGTTCTGTGAAGATTGGGCGGTAAAGTAAGCCCCCTCGTGCCAGCCTTCGCCGCCAAGCCAGCAATCGAAGCATTCAGCTATGGCACTGCCACCCCCACCATGGGCGAGCTGGCCGAAGCCGCCTTGGCCTACACCCACGATGAACCTCATGCCGCAACCACCCAACCGCCCGCAACGCTTGAGCTTGTGGCGGATAATGGCCCGGCGGACGAGAAATCGACCGATACACTCGCGCAAGAACAGCTCGAGGCCGCGCGCGCGGCAGCGGTCATGGAAATTGAAGAGATGATCGAGCAGGCGCGCCTCAACGGCGATGACGAAGGAAAAATCCGCCTCGAGGCGATTCTGAACAGTGTGAAGGGGGCAAAAACCATCAGCGCCATCACCGCCGCGCAAAGCCTGACGGGACAAGCCAGCGGCGGCAAAGTGGAAACCGCGGAAGCCAAACGTGCAGAAGCTTGGAGACGCATTGAGCAGTTGAACTCAGAGATTCGCGACGACTTGTATGATCTCAGAACGCCGGAAGAAAGGGCGCGCGCCAAAGAGCTTGAGGAAGAACTCGATAGACGTAAAAAGGAAGAAGAGCGCATTCTTGCCGACCCCAATTCAACCGAAGAAGAAAAACGAAAAGCGATTCAAGCGCGTCTTGATGCACAAGCTGCGATTGAAGCGAATGATAAGCGGGATATTAACCGGATTGAAAATGAGCCGACACGCCCACTTACGCCGGAGGAACAGAAAAAATTAGAAGATGCTAAAAGAAAAGATGCGGATCGTCGCTATGAATCTACTAGATTATTTGACGACATAAATAACTCACGTGCACCTGATAGTCAGGATCGAGCAAAACAAACAGAAGATTTTGCTACTGTAACTGCCCCGGGCACCACAGAAGATAAAGGCTCATTTGCTACACCTGAAGATGAGAAGAACAGATTACCATCGCTTGCGGGGGTATCTCTCGCCCAGCTTGAAGAACCTGCTGCACCCACATATTCTGGTCAAGTTATCAAGGAGTCTGTACTTACAGCGGGCTCTTTTGGCTGATAAACTAGCGATTTTTGTAAGCTGGCACGGTGTCCGGCAAGCGTATAAGCGGCATCGGATTTGTTTCCACAAAAGGCTCGCCAGTTTGCGCAATATTATAGATTGCGGCCTGTGCACCCACTTTGGCGCAAGCGGCCAGATCAAATGTTGGTTCTGATTGGCTTAAGCAGCCGCGCATATCACCGCGGTTCCCGCGAACGACATCAGCCCCTTTTGCTGCCGCCGTTTTTTCGGCTAAATACTGCGCGGGTGTTTTATCCTTGGTGACAATCTGCGGATTATTCATGGCGGCAATGTAGCCCATCACGGCGGCAGTGTCGGTGCGCATTAGAAATGCACGAGAAGGATTCATTGCAGGCGACACCGGGATTGACGGATCAATTAGAGAATTAAGCTCTTCTGATGTTGCTTGAACTTTATTGCACGGTTGCCCTGCGGTGCAAACATAAACACCTTTTGTGCCTGCTTGACTGTTCAATGCAGTTGCCGCCATCGTGTCCACAAGCGCTTTCGCGTTGTCGCTACCACTTGCGGTGTAGCGCGGGACTTGGCGAAAACCAAGCATCATAGTCGGCGCATCGTAGAGCGTTCCATTTCTCTTAGCTATCTCTAATGCACGAATAACAGCCTCGGCTTCATCGACTGTGAATGTACCGTCCGGATTTCCGCCACCACCAAATCCAGCAGCATTCATTATTCTGCCTAAATCTTTAGCGCGCGATTCACCATTTGGTTTAACAACATCGAGATCAGCTGCTACCGCATCAAGCCTCAGAGGTACCTGCTTTGATTGCGCCGCTTCGCGCGCGGGCTTAGCTTGTCGTGCTGGTGAGGTTTGGCGTTGTTGAGCGTCGCTCATCTTCATACTCCTGTGCAGTACTGTTTTAGCTTTTCATCCGACGGGATACCCTATCGCGTG
>CAZOFC010000033.1:0-13796 GCA_964578965.1 uncultured Azospirillum sp. | reverse complement strand
CGAGTGAGTGGAATGCCGCAACCAGCTGTGGCATCGCCGTCATGGCAATGCGCTTGGCGATGATGGTGCCAACTGCGCCACCGGCGATGATGCCTAAAATGGTGTAGGTATAGCTATGCACCTGTGGAAGTGCCAAGGTGGTGATGACACCAATGGCCATGCCAGCCATGCCGTATAGGTTGCCCTGACGCGCTGAAACGGGCGATGATAGACCACGCAGCGCCATGATAAAGCATACGGCGGCAACGAGGTAAGCGAGGTAAAAAATGCTGCTCATGATGATGCCTTATTGTTTCGTTTGGGTCGGTGTTTTTTTCTTGAACATGTCGAGCATGCGCTGGGTGACGACAAACCCGCCAAAGATGTTGATGGAGGCGAGGGTGACGGCCACAAAACCAAGAATATGCGAGAAGCCGAACCCTTCTGACGTGGGCCCAAGGGCGATAACTGCACCAACAATGATGACGCCCGAGATGGCGTTGGTCACGCTCATGAGTGGGGTGTGCAGCGCAGGCGTCACGCGCCAGACCACATAATAGCCCACAAAGCATGCGAGCACGAACACGGTGATACCAAAAATGAACGGATCAACCGAGCCGCCATGGGCGAGTTGCTCTTGCAGGGCAAGACTTTGCTGCTGCAGAGCATTAGCTTGTTCGGCCAGTTGGCTCGCCTGTTCGGTGATGGTACTTAAATCAGTCATTTTAGTCTCCAGTAGTAAGTCCTTATTTTTTGTCATGCCAAACTTGATTTGGCATCCAGCGCACGAAGTGCAAACAAAAACTGGATGCCAGCTTTCGCTGGCATGACAGGCTATATTATTTCACCAGTGCCGCATGAACCACTGCGCCACCTTTGGTCACTAGCGTGCCTTTGATAAGCTCATCGTCAGATAATACTTTTAGGCCCTTGGTCTCTTTATCGAACATGAGGGTCATCACAAAGGTTTGTAAATTGCGCGCATACAGCGGTGAGGCATCACTCGCGGCGCGGCTGGGCATATTCGTGTAACCAATAATGGTCACACCATTTTCGGTGGTCACCACCGCATCGGCCTTGGTCAGTTTGCAGTTCCCCCCATTCGCGGCGGCCAAATCCACAATCACACTGCCGGCTTTCATGCTTTTCACCATCTCGCTTGTAATCAGCTCCGGCGCAGGTTTACCGGGGATGAGGGCGGTGGAAATAACAATATCCTGAGTTTTAATCACCTCGGCCAACGCTTCGCCTTGGCGGCGCTTGTAATCCTCGTCCATCTCTTTGGCATAGCCACCGCTGGTTTCTGCATCTGCACTCGCGGCCACTTCAATGAACTTCGCGCCAAGCGACATAGCCTGTTCTTTGGTGGCGGCGCGCACATCAAACGCGCTGACCACAGCGCCCAAACGCTTGGCGGTTGCAATCGCTTGCAGACCCGCGACGCCCACGCCCAAAACCAACGCCTTGGCGGGGGGGATGGTGCCAGCCGCCGTCATCATCATGGGTACGGTTTTTGTGGTTGCCGATACGGCCTCGATCACCGCGCGATAGCCCGCAAGGTTGCTTTGCGACGACAGCACATCCATCGATTGCGCGCGGCTGATGCGGGGCAAAAACTCCATCGCATAGGCGTGAATCGAGCGCTTATTAAGGGCAGAGAAATCGGTTTTTGGGTCTAGTGGGTTCATCATCCCAATCAGGATGGAACCTTCGGGAATCAGTGCAATGCCTGCATCATCCGGGGTGTCAACGCACAGCACAATATCAGCCCCGGCATAGGCCTCAGCGGCAGATTTGCTAACGCTAGCGCCTGCAGCCTCATAGGCGCTGTCTGCGATACCTGCTTTCAGGCCTGCACCTGCTTCAATCGCCACTGTGATACCCGCCGCGACGAATTTTTTGGCGGTGTCCGGGGTAATGGCCACGCGGGCCTCAAGGGGCGAGGATTCTTTGGCTGCAGCGATTTTCATGGAGTGTTCCAGTGTGATAGGGAGTGGTTAAACTACCCCAGACATACTGAGCTGCAAGTGAAAATGCCAGCATGGAATTATTAATGATGCTTAAAGTTGGGCCCCGGCGTGCTTTGCAGCCGGGGTGGCCATTCGGCCAGTTTGACCATGTGGCAACAGTAGTATAATGAATGATCTTTCACCTTGTATGAGACACCCATGGCCGCGAAAAAATCTGTGAAGAAGTCGAATGCAACACCGCTCGTGGGCATCATCATGGGCAGCCAGAGTGATTGGGCGACGATGAAAGTCGCCGCCGATATGCTCGATGCTTTAAAGGTGCCGTACGAGGCCAAGGTTGTCTCCGCCCACCGCACGCCCAAGCGTTTGTATGATTATGCCACGAGCGCACATGCGCGTGGCCTCAAGGTGATTATTGCCGGGGCGGGCGGTGCCGCCCATTTGCCCGGCATGTGCGCCAGCCTCACTGTGCTTCCGGTGCTGGGTGTGCCTGTGCTCAGTAAATCACTGCAGGGGATGGATTCGCTGCTTTCCATTGCCCAAATGCCAAAGGGCGTTCCTGTTGGCACCCTCGCGATTGGTGAGGCAGGTGCTGGCAATGCTGGCCTACTTGCGGCGATGATTTTGGCGCTTAGTGATGAGAAACTGAGTCAACGCGTTGCTAAGTGGCGCGAGGCCCAGACAGCAAGCGTGAAGCTGGAGGTGGTGTAGCAATGTCTGATGCATTGCACATTCGTGATGCAACGAGTGACGATATTGACGCGATAATTGCGATTACGCGCAAAGGAAATGTTCGCAAGGCGCTGCCATGGGTCATGAAGGTGACGCTTGTGGAAGACATCAACCAAGCGGCGCATGGAAGTCAGCGGCATAAATTATTAGTGGCTGTAATAGATGGAAAAATCGTTGGTTTCACACGGTTTCTTCATCGTATGCGGCCGGAGAAAGATGGTCGTTACCAAACCACTGGGCACGAGACGGCGGTTGATCCAGACTATCAGGGCGTGGGGGGGTTGGAACGCGTTTAGCTCAGGCGCGGCTTGAAAATACCTTGGCTTATGCTGATGGCAGGCAAGACTATATACAATTTCTTGCCCCAGTGGATATTGAAGGTAATAAATTCCATCGTAGTCGTGGCTTTAATGTGGTGCGTACAGAAATTAGCCCCAAAGGACGTGAAATGAATGTCTATCAATGTGATTTAGCGCCACTTCGTGCGCATGAGCCTAGTCAAAAAATAGCGTCTGCAGAAGGGCGAGGTCGCTGATGCTCATTACCCCTCCAGGTTCCACCATTGGTATTGTCGGCGGCGGGCAGCTTGGCCGGATGCTGGCGCGCGCGGCAAGCCGCATGGGATACAAAACCCATATCTTCACGCCCGAGAAAGATTCTCCCGCCAGCCATGTGGCGACTGCAACCACCATCGGTGCCTATCAGGATGCAACTGCCCTGCGTGCCTTCGCGCAATCGGTGGATGTGATCACTTTCGAGTTTGAAAACATTCCGGCAGAAACGCTTGTGATGCTGGACGCCATAACGGTCGTTCGCCCCAAGCCCTCAGTGCTGTTCACCACCCGCCACCGCCTGCGCGAGAAGGAATTCATCCGCGCGCAAGGGATTTCCACGGCGCCCTTTGCGCCGGTGCGCACGGCGGATGAATTGGGGCAAGCCATTAAAACCATCGGCACGCCAAGCGTGCTTAAAACCTGCGAGCTGGGCTATGACGGCAAAGGGCAGGTGGTGATTAAGTCGCCTGAGGAAGCGGCAAAGGCATGGGCATCCCTTGGCAAAACCGATTGTATCCTTGAAGGCTTCATCAATTTTACCGCCGAAGCCTCGATGATCGTCGCGCGCAGCACGCATGCTGAAATGCGTTGCTACCCGCTGGTTGAGAACATCCACCGTGATCATATTCTTTATAAAACCATCGCCCCGGCGCCCTTCATCAACGAGCATCAGGAACAGGCAGTGAAAATCGCCAAAACACTCGCCGAACAGCTCGATGTGGTTGGCCTGCTGGCGGTGGAGTTATTTGTGACCAAGGATGGCTTGTTGGTGAACGAGCTGGCGCCACGCCCGCATAATTCCGGGCATTGGAGCATGGAGGGCGCGCCCACCGCCCAGTTCGAGCAGCATGTTCGCGCGATTTGCGGTTGGGCACTGGGCGACACCACTGCACGCCCGTGCGAGATGATTAACCTGCTCGGCGATGAGTGGAAGCTGTGGGAGGAATACGCGAAAAAGCCCGAGGCGCATGTGCACCTCTATGGCAAAACTGAATCACGCCCGGGTCGCAAAATGGGCCATGTGACGCGGGTGTTACGTAGTTAACGTAAGGTTGCGCCAAGCTTCATGGCGCTCGCCATAATCGCTTTTGTCACGGTTTCAATCTCGGCGTCGGTCAGCGTGCGGTCATCCGCCTGAAGGGTGACGGTGAGGGCGATGGATTTTTTGCCATCCTCAATGCCTTTGCCAGCATACACATCAAAAATCGTCACGTCGCGCAGGAGCGTTTTTTCAGCACCCTGAATGGCGCGTAGCAAATCCGCAGCGGCCATCTTGCAATCCACCACAAAGGCAAAATCGCGGGTTACGGCTTGGAAGTCTGACGTTGCGAGCGCCTTGCGCTTAGCAGGTTTGCTTGCTGGCAGCGCATCCAAATGAATCTCAAACGCGAGCACAGGGAAATCAACACCGAGTGTTTTTAAGGTGGCCGGGTGAAGCTCACCAAAGGTGGCAAGCACCGTTTTTGGCCCAAGGGTGAGCGCGCCGCTGCGGCCGGGGTGATACCAGGCAGGCACATTCCGGCTGATTTGGGCCTTGCTCGCATCAAACCCAGCGGCCTCAAGCGCGGCCAGCACATCGGCCTTCACATCGAATACATCCGCCGGGGCGCTATGTGCCCAATGCGTGCCATGCTTCAGCCCTGCGCGCACACCCACCGCCACACTGCGTTGGCCCGTTGGCGTGACATCCACAAACGTGGCGCCCACTTCAAAGAGTGCCACATCGCGCTGGCCGCGTGCAGCGTTGGCTTTGAGTGCATCCAGCAAATGCGGCAGGATATTCGGCCGCATGACCGATAATTCGGCACTGATGGGGTTGATGAGGTGAAGTGCCTCGGCTTGTCCACCAAAGGCGGTGGCTTGCGCCTCACTGCAAAAGCCCCAACTATAGGCCTCATGCATGCCGCGTGCTGCAAGTGCGCGGCGCACGTTGCTGGTGCGCGCTTGCTTGCTATCAATTGCCGGGCGGCTGATGGTTGCGGGTTTTGGCAAGCTGGCCAGTGGAATATTATCGTAGCCCACCATGCGCAGAATTTCTTCAGCTAAATCGGCAGGCTGGCTACAATCATGCCGCCAGCTCGGCGCATGCATGTGCGCGCCGTGGTCGCGGAAGCCAAGGGCGGTCAGGATTTCACGTTGGCGGCTTTCCGCCACATCCACCCCGCCAAGGGCATTGATATTTGCGGCATCAAAAGCAATTTCGGGAACTTTGAATGCTAGGTCACCCGCCACCACGCGCTCGCTGGCCACTCCGCCACACAGCTCAAGGATGAGGTCGGTCGCGCGCAGATCTGCCTGTTCGACAAAGCCAACATCCACCCCACGTTCAAAACGCGTACGCGCATCCGAGATAATCGTGTGGTGCTGCCCGGTTTTTGCAATGCGCGCGGGGTTAAATAGCGCCACTTCAAGCAGTACATCGGTCGTGGTGTCGCTCACCCCGGTGCTTGTGCTCCCCATCACCCCGCCGATGCCTAGCGCTGCCGCATCATCTGCCACCACGCAATCAGTCGCGGTGAGGGTGTAGGTTTTGTCATTGAGGGCCAATAACTGCTCGCCATCGCGTGCGGTGCGCACGGTGATGTTGCCCTTTAGCTTCGCCATATCATACACATGCAGCGGGCGGCCAAAAGCGAGGCTGAAATAGTTGGTGATATCGACCAATGCCGAAATGGGGCGCATGCCCGCAGCGGTGAGGGCGCGCTGCATCCACTCTGGCGAAGCGCCATTCTTCACGCCACGAATGGCGCGGCCAACAAACACCGGGCAGCCATCACTATCGGTAATATCAATTTTAATGGGGCAGGGGCCGCTTGCTTTAATTTCGGGCATGCAAAGGGGCTTCAACTTGCCAAGGCCAGCCGCTGCTAAATCACGCGCGATGCCATAGACGCCCATGCAATCGCCACGGTTGGCGGTGACGTTAATATCAAGCACCGGGTCGCCGAGGCCCATCACATCGACAATACTTTCACCAATGGTTGCGGTAAGTGGCAGCTCGATGATGCCAGCATGGTCTTCGCCCAAGCCCAGCTCGCGTGCCGAACACATCATGCCTTGAGATTCCACCCCGCGCACGGCGGCTTTTTTGATTTCCATCTGGTTGGTGGGGATGATGGTGCCGATGTTGGCAAGTGCCACTTTAATGCCCGCGCGGGCATTGGGCGCACCGCACACAATTTGGAGCTCGCCTTGCGCCGCGTTCACTTTGCACACTTGCAGTTTATCGGCTTGCGGGTGCTTTTCGGCATGGGTGATTTCGGCCACCACAAACTGCTTCAGCGCGGCTGATTTATCCTCAATGCCATCCACCTCAAGCCCAATGGCGGTGAGTGTGGCGCTGATGGTTTCAAGCGACGCATCCGTAATCAGGAAGCGCTTGAGAAGCGAGAGAGGGAACTTCATGCCGCGACTCCCTTGATCAGGGAAGGAATATCGAGCGCGTTAAAGCCATAATGCTTGGCCCAGCGCACGTCGCCCGCGAACATGGTGCGCAAATCAGGGATGTTATATTTCAACATCGCGAGGCGCTCAATCCCGCAGCCAAAGGCAAAGCCCTGCCACTGCGCGGGGTTAAGGCCGCAATTGCGCAGCACATTCGGGTGCACCATGCCGCAACCGGCGACCTCAAGCCAATCGCTGCCCTCGCCAATAACAAGGGCGTCGCGCCCGCGTTTGCAGCCAATATCCACCTCGGCCGAAGGTTCAGTGAAGGGGAAAAAGCTGGCGCGGAAACGCATCGGTAGTTTTTCGAGGCCAAAGAATGCGGCGAGCGCATCATGCAACAAGCCCTTAAGGTGGCCCATATGTACATTTTTCTCAATCACCAAGCCCTCGATTTGGTGGAACATGGGCGTGTGCGTCATGTCCGAATCCGAACGATAGGTCGTACCTGGCGCAATGATGCGAATGGGTGGTTTTTGGCTCACCATCGTGCGCACCTGCACGGGGCTGGTGTGGGTGCGCAACACAGGGAATGGTTCGGCACCATTGCCCTTTAAGTAGAACGTGTCATGCATTTGCCGCGCAGGGTGCGATTCAGGGATATTGAGTGCGCTGAAATTGTGGAAATCGTCCTCAATCTCGGGTCCTTCGGCGACGGTGAAGCCAAAATCAGCAAAAATCGCAATCAGCTCTTCCGTCACCTGTGTGATGGGGTGGATAGAGCCGACTGAGCGCGGCGCGGCAGGCAGCGTCACATCCGTGAATTCGCTGGCAAGGCGCGCGTTCAATTCGGCAGCCTCAAGCGCAACCTTGCGGGCCTCAATTGCAGTGGTGAGGGCGCTGGTGGCTGCCGTGCGGTCAGCGCCAATTACTTTTTTCTGCTCAGGCGTTGCATCCTTGATCGTCTGAAAATAGGGGTGCGCGGCGATGCTGCCGCTTTTGCCCAAATAGGCCACGCGCACATCCTGCAGCACTGCGCTGGTTTCACTCGCAGCAATGGCGGCGAGGCCTTGCGCGACGAGGGTTTGAATTTCTGAATTGGTGATGCTGTGTTCGTTCATGGGGGGCAACTAATAAAGGCTCACGCGCATGTTGCAATAAAAAAGGGCGACCAGATGGCCGCCCTTTTCATTTCTTGTGTCATTCTGAGTGAAACGAAGAATCTCGCTTGAGGAGAGATCCTTCGGCTTCGCCTCAGGATGACGAATGCTTAAGCCTTCGCGGCAGCTTTTGCTTTCGCGCCTGCTTGCGCTTTTTTCGCAAGTTCGGCGAACAGTGCTGTGTCTTGAACAGCGATGTCGGCCAGTGCTTTACGATCGAGCGTGATGCCAGCAAGGGTCAAGCCATGCATGAACTCGCTGTACACCAGGCCGTGCTCGCGTGCAGCGGCGTTGATGCGCTGGATCCAAAGCGCGCGGAAGGTGCGCTTTTTGTTGCGGCGGTCGCGGTAAGCATATTGCAAACCGTGCTCGACGCGTTCAATCGCGACGCGGTAGCAGGTGCTGGCGCGGCCACGATAGCCCTTCGCCATTTTGAGGATTTTGTGGTGACGTGCGCGTTTGGTAACGCTGCGTTTAACATGTGCCATGGGGGTGCTCCTTAACCGTTGGGGAGGAATGATTTGCGGATAAACGTCGCATCACATTCGTTGAGAACTGTGGTGCCGCGTGCCGAACGGATCATCCGTTGCGAACGCTTGCGCATCCCGTGGCGTTTGCCCGACTGGCCAGCAATTACCTTGCCCGTCGCGCTGAGCTTGAAGCGCTTTTTAGCGCCGCTCTTGGTCTTCATTTTTGGCATTTCGTACTCCATAGTTGTTGGTTGCTCCCTGCTCGCGCTCCTGCGCTCCCATTGGAGCGCCGCTACGCGGGCTGATGGCTCGTTCGGTCTGCTGACCTCACAAGCAATCTGGGTAGTATTACGCAGCGCCAAGGCAGCCATGTTCGCCCGGCACCAACGTTCCCTCAAAGGTCGAGGGATGGGCCTTATAAACGCTCAATTCATGAGTTGCAAGCACTTGTTGTGCATCGATTGTGCTATTTTTGCCTCTTGAAACCACTGGTGCGCTCTCCCTATATAGCGTCCAGTTACGATTGTAAGTCATGGCCGGATGCGGTATACTGCGCATCAAGGTTATGAGACGACATCGTAGCCTAACAACCACGGAGGAAACCAATGAGTGCATGGGATCGTCAGCCAGCGGTAACGGGCGAAAGCCAGTCAACCGCCATTGATGCTGGCCTACGCAGCTATATGCTTAAAGTTTACAACTACATGGCCAGCGCCCTGCTGCTGACCGGACTTGTCGCCTATTTTGTGGCGCAGAATTCGGTTGTAGGTGGCATAGCCGCTGAGGGCCAGATTGCTCTGACAAGCTTTGGTCAGGCAATCTTTTTGAGCCCGTTGAAATGGGCTGTCATTTTTGCGCCACTAGCGTTCATTATGGTCATTAGCTTTGGCATTAACCGCCTGAGCACCACTTCATTACAGGCATGTTTTTGGTCGTTTTCTGCAGTGATGGGGTTGTCGCTCGCTTCTATTTTTCTACAATACACGGGTGAAAGCATCGCGCGCACGTTCTTTATCACTGCGGCAATGTTTGGTGGCATGAGCATTTACGGATACTCAACCAAGCGTGACCTTACGGGCATGGGCAGCTTTTTGATTATGGGTGTCTGGGGGCTGCTGATCGCTAGTCTGGTCAATATCTTCCTTAAAAGCTCCGCGCTTGGTTTTGCCGTATCCATCCTTGGCGTGGTGATCTTCACCGGTTTGATTGCTTATGATACGCAAAAACTTAAAGCGATTTACTATCAGACGATGGGGCAGGCTGATTCAGCCGCGCGTGCTGCTATTTCTGGCGCGCTGAGTCTCTATCTGGACTTCATCAACCTGTTTATCAGTCTGCTACGCTTAGTTGGAGAGCGCCGCTAATCGCGCTTTGCACATCACTGCAAAAGGGAGGCCTGGTGCCTCCCTTTTTTGTTTTTCTTTGATTTTCAATAATCTACCTATGCGTTAATGTTTGGTGCGATACACGCAAGGAATAGTTGTGGACAATTTTAACGTGCATGTTGATAACCATGGCGCTTCAGCCCTATTTCTCAGCTGAATTCATTGGCTGTCCACGTAACTTCCCTTGCACGGAAACCTGTTTTGTGGTTAGATTGGCTTATCAATAGAGATGCCGCACGGTTATAAGCGGCTCCGGTGTGTGAGCTAGTCCAATCATTACTCACCCTTCGTTTTGAAGGCACCCGCTCTATTTATGACCACGTTGAACGCATCACTCAATTTTAACTTCGCCCCGGGCGAGGCGCAGCGCGTTGCGCAAGCTGAGCGTAACGCGCAGGAAGTGATTGCCAACCAGCTGCGGCAGGCCGCCGCCAATGCGCCCTTTGCCCCGGGCACCACCGTTACCGCACGCTATCAATACCGCGTTGCGGATGATGGCTCACTGGTTCCATTACAAACACAAATCAGCACCAATGTGCAGCCCGATGATGCCCGTCAGGGGGATCGGCGCAGTGGCCGCTTTTCGCAGCGGAATAGCAACGAGCGCCCGCAAAGTTTGGCGGGCCTACTGCCGCCGCGTGCAAGCCTAAGCCCGACGGATGAAGTGGCCTTGTTCGCCGTGCGCAGCAGCGCTGGCCAAACGCGCGCGCAAGTGCTCGAGCAATCAACCTCACTCTCCTCATCACCTGCCATCCGTGCCCAAGTGCAGGATGAAAACGGTGATGTTGTTGAGGCAGAAGTCATTACCCTGCCATCGCGCCCCGAGGATCAGCGCGTTGCACGGGCGCAACTAGCAGTCGCGGGCCTCTATGCGCGCAACAACGACATTGTCTATAACGTCACGCCCATCTCGCGCCTTGCGGCATAATCCGTAATTGCCATTGATTCGCGTCCGCGTTGCGCTACATAGAAGCAACACCCTCGCGAGGCATTATGCATACGAACTGGATCGGCATGGCGACACTCTATAAGCGCGAGACATGGCGCTTCTTGAAAGTGTGGAACCAGACACTCGTCGCACCGATGATTACCACCACCATCTTTCTTGCCATTTTTGCGCTGGCGCTTGGTGGCAATGCGCGGCTGGTGCATGGCATCCCATTTGTGGAGTTCATTGCCCCCGGCCTCATCATGATGGCAATGGTGCAAAATGCGTTTGCCAATACCAGCAGCAGCTTCATGATTGCTAAGCTTCAGGGCGTCATCATTGATTGGCTGACGCCGCCGCTTTCCGCCCGTGAATTAACACTGGGCTTCATGCTGGGTGGCATCACCCGTGGCCTCATGGTGGGATGCACCGTGGCAGTGGCAATGGCGCTGTTCGTGCCTCTCTCCCTGCATTCCCTGCCGCATTTGTTGTTCTTCGCGGTGATGAGCACGATGATGCTCGCGCTACTTGGGGTCATTACTGGTATCTTCGGCAACACGCCCGATCAAGTCGCCGCCATCACGAACTTTGTGGTGACACCGCTTTCCTTCCTCTCGGGTACGTTTTATTCCGTGCAGGATTTACCGGTATTCTTCAAGCATATCAGCCATGCCAACCCGTTCTTTTACATGATTGACGGCTTTCGCTACGCGATGATTGGCGTGAGCGATAGCAACCCGAATGTGGGCATGCTTGCGCTGGTGCTGGCTAACTTAGTGCTGTTCGCGATTGCTCATACCATGTTTGCCAAAGGCTGGCGCTTAAAAAGCTAGCCTCCTGCTTGGCTAATCACGCGTTATGACGGTTTAAATTCAATCTCGTCATTCTCGTCGTATGACGAGAATCCATCGTCCTTGTAGTTAGATTTTGATGTTGCTTCACCTTCAGTGGTGGAGGTTGAGATGCATCAAAATGGATCCCCGCCTTCGCGGGGATGACAGTTTCTTAAGCGGCAAAGCCGCTAACGAAACATGTCACTTAGGTGCAATCATGTCCTCGGGGCGCACCCATGCATCGAACTGTTCGCTGGAGAGAAGGCCAAGAGCCATCGCAGCTTCTTTGAGCGTAGTGCCCTCGTGGTGCGCTTTTTTGGCGGCTTTGGCAGCATTATCATAGCCAATATGTGGGTTGAGTGCCGTTACCAGCATCAGCGATTCATTCAGCAGCTGACTAATGCGCGCCTCATTCGCCTCGATGCCCACCACGCAATTATCGGTGAAGCTATTCGCCGCATCCGCAATCAGGCGGATGGATTGCAGCACGTTATAAATGATCACGGGCTTGAATACGTTCAGTTCAAAATGCCCGTTGCTGCCGCCAACGGTGACGGCCACATGGTTGCCCATCACTTGCGCAGCAACCATGGTCATGGCCTCGCTTTGGGTGGGGTTCACTTTGCCAGGCATGATGGAGGAGCCGGGCTCGTTCTCAGGCAGTGCAAGCTCACCAAGGCCGCAGCGCGGGCCGCTACCGAGCAAGCGAATATCATTCGCAATTTTCATGAGCGATACGGCAAGCGTGTTGAGCGCGCCCGATAGCTCGACCATTGCGTCATGCGCCGCCAAGGCCTCGAATTTATTGGGGGCGGTGATGAATGGCAACTTGGTGATGCTCGCCACTTCCGCCGCAAACTTCACATCAAAGCCCACTTTGGCATTCAGGCCCGTGCCCACCGCCGTGCCGCCTTGCGCCAACTGGTAAAGGCGCGGCAGGCAGGCCTTCACGCGGGCAATGCCGTATTCAATCTGCGTGGCGTAGCCTGAAAATTCCTGACCGAGGGTGAGGGGGGTGGCATCCATCATGTGGGTGCGGCCGATTTTCACAATGTGGTTGAAGGCTTTGGCCTTGGCATCGAGTGCACCATGCAGATGCGTGAGGGCGGGGATGAGGGCGTGATGTACCTGCTCGACCGCCGCGATGTGCATGGCGGTGGGGAATGAGTCGTTACTTGATTGCCCCATATTCACATGGTCGTTCGGGTGAATGGGTTTTTTGCTGCCCATGACGCCACCGAGCAGCTCAATCGCGCGGTTTGAAATCACTTCGTTGGCATTCATGTTGGTTTGTGTGCCCGAGCCCGTTTGCCAAACCACCAGCGGAAAATGATCATCAAGCTTGCCTTCCATCACTTCCGTTGCGGCATTCACAATGGCTTCACCATGGGTTTTATCAAGCCCGGCGATTTGCATATTCACCTGCGCTGCTGCGCGCTTAAGCACGCCAAGTGCACGAATCAGCGGTTTTGGCATCGTCTCGCCACCGATTTTAAAGTTCATCAGGGAACGGCTGGTTTGTGCGCCCCAATATTTATCGGCGGGTACGCCAATCTCGCCGAAGGAATCGGTTTCGATGCGTTCATTGCTGGTGATTTTCTGTGCGGCGGTCATATTTCTCTCCTTCAATTCGTCATTGCGAGGAGCGCAGCGACGTGGCAATCCAGACCGATAGTAATATTGCGCGAAGACTAGCGCTGGATCGCCACGGCCTTCGGCCTCGCGATGACGAGGATTAAGCAATAGAACTTCTTAAGTTCAAATCGCAATAAGGCAAGAAAATCATGCAGCCTCACTATTGGAACGACGCCAAAAAACATCTCAGCCGCACGTGCCCGACCTTAAAAACGCTGATTAAGCGTTATCAAGGCGAGGGGCTTGTTGCCCGCCCGGATGGTTTTTACTCGCTGCTACGTGCGATTGTTGGTCAGCAGATTTCCGTTAAGGCGGCGGATGCGGTGTGGGCGAAGGTTGAAAAAGCGGTCACTCCACTGACCGCGAAACAATTGCTTAAAACGCCAGACGAAGCGCTTCGCGCCTGTGGTCTCTCTGGCCAAAAAGTGGTTTATGCCAAGAACATTGCAATGTTTTATGAGAATCGTGAACCCCATGCCGCAGCCTGGGAAAAGCATGACGATGCTGCGGTGCTTAGGGAACTGACCGCCATCAAAGGCATCGGCAGTTGGACAGCAGAAATGTTCCTTATGTTCCACCTCGCCCGGCCGGATGTGCTGCCGCTCAAGGATATCGGACTGCTCAAGGCGATGAATCTTTACTATGTGGACGCGGCGAAGCTAGAGGGGAAGAAGTGGCTTAAGCCCGATGAATATGCTGCTATTGCCGCCCCGTGGGCACCTTACCGGACGGTGGCGACATGGTATCTGTGGCGGGCACTCGACCC
>CAZOFC010000032.1:0-14183 GCA_964578965.1 uncultured Azospirillum sp. | reverse complement strand
GCTGCACAAAGTAAAGGCTCAAGGGGCGGCACGAGGCCATCATCAACGCGAGGCTTAAGCACAGGAATGGACGAACATAACGCATACCGCCATTATAGGCGAATTTGGGCCGCGGTACTATGAAGATTGTGTGACAGTTTGGAACGATTATCAGTTGTCTGCCGTGAGCGCGCGATGCGTAGCCTTCCATGGCGAGCCCGCAGGGAGGGGGTTTGGGGGTGATGCCCCCATCAGTACATAATAACTGCTACTGCACCGTTTCGAGGCTACGAAAGGCGCTGAGCATGCGGTCGATCTGCCCGCGCATATCGGCTTCATTGACGCCGTCACGCTTCATGACAAGGCGCACGATTGGTTCCGCCAACAGCTCATCGAGCGTGGGTTCGCCAAATATTTCCGACTCGGTAATCGTATGTGTAACCATGACTTGCCCCCATAGTTATGCAGCCAACAGGCACCCATCTGACGTGGGATTCAACGCGCCTGAGTTCAAGATGCATAGCATAAAAAATCATATTATTCACCTCTAAAATAAGGGACGGCGAAATTATTTTCTGCGGCAGCGCAGCATAAATGGTTGGAGTTTCAGTGCCAATGCGGGTGCAGCATGGCATGCTTGTAGCCGCAGCATAACATGAAGCTAAACACGCGACGAGAGTGCAATTGCTGCGCGGCAAATGCCACGAATGGCAGTCGTAAGGGGCGTGTAGAGCGGTGTCTGCTCGGCCTCGTGGGCAAGGCCAATAGCGTGATGCTCCATCTCCTCGTCGCGGAATTTGGCGATCTGGGGGTGCAGTGCCGCATCGATCGCATCACCGCTTAGCTGCTCATTATAATGCTCGGTGATGACCGATTCGACCGCGACCGTGCAGGCCATCGCCGCGCGTGCGCCAAGCAATGCGGTGCCCGCACCCAGCAGCCAGCCGCCGACATGCCATAGTGGCAGTAGCGCGGTTGGGCGCACCCCATGCTGCGGCAGGATCTGGTTGAAGGCATCGAGATGCACCTGTTCCTGCGCCGCCATGTGTTTGAGTTCATCGGCGCACGGGTGGTTTTTAAGCACCGCCAACTGCCCGGCATAAATGCGCTGGGCGCCGTATTCGCCGGCATGGTTCACGCGCAGTGCTGCCGCTTGGCCGTAGCGTGCCGTAAAATCACCGGGTAGGGGGCGTTTAGCGGTGGTTGTGTGTGTCATAACGTCTCCTGTCACATCGGTATTGCAGAGCCACGAGCACGAGCACGAAACTGGCCCAAATTACATTCCATGTCGCCATCGAGAGGCCAAAGAATACGGCCGAGGCCTCGTCGCACGCGACTTGCGGGGCAGCGGAAATGGCAGCGCGCAGCGCTTCAAGCGAGCCATCCACCGGGCTTTGCGCAACGCAGCCGCCGGTATAGACAATCCATTTCATTTCAATGCCGGTGTGAATGAGGCCAAGGGTGGCCGTGGCAAGCAGGCCAAGGATGCCAAGTGCCACCAGGAAACGCCATTTCAGCCCACCGCGAGTGACCAGCAGGGAAAGCACGCCCGCAGCAATGACGAGGCCATACGGGTAGCGCTGGAGCAGGCAGAAATGGCAGGGGTGAAGCCCTAAGCCAACTTGCGCGAGCAGCGCGCCCGCAAGCGGGATGACCCCACCCAAAATAAGGATGGAAGCCATCGCGACGATTTTGGAAGACCGCGCAGATGCTTCATGATGGCCCATTTCGGCGTCGTGTGCGTCCTTGAAACTCACGTACTGCCGCGTACGCTCAAGTTTCTGTGGGCGCGCACTCCTAGAACTGGGCTCATCCTGAATCATCTTCGTGGCTTCCATCGACATATTTGCAAGTACATACATAGCACCAACGCGCGGGTTGACCAACGAGAATTCATGGCTATAGTGCGCCCCTTGAGTGCCCCGGTGGTGGAATCGACTAGATTTCTCTACGAGGCACGAGTAGTAGAAATCTGTTGTCCCGGCCTTGCGCCGGGATCCAGACATTTGAGTGCCCCGGTGGTGGAATTGGTAGACGCGCTAGACTCAAAATCTTGTATCCGCAAGGGTGTGCCGGTTCGAGTCCGGCTCGGGGCACCACTTCGGACTTAGTGTCCGAGAATTCTCTGAAAAGCGAGAAAGGGAGCGATAGAGCTGCGGTTCTATACCCCTCCTTTCGGTCATAGGTCAGAGGGCGTGCAAAAGTCGTTTTCAGCACCAATCTCTTGACCGATATATCGCCGGAAACCCAGCGGTGGTAAGGCTTTGCGAAGAATTGGAAAGCGGTTCTAGCCGTTTCCGCTACGGTGCTATCAAACTCCCCGCATTTCTGTATCCGCTCCTGCAAAAACAGCCGCTGTTCCTCCAAAGTTTTAATCTGCCGCTCGTAGCTGGTGATAAGGATAGTGCTGTCTGCCGCCGCGATGCGGTCGAGGAACTGCTCCACCTTACGTTCAATCAGCAATATCTGGTTCTGGAGTTCCTTACGGCGCTCCACAATATCGCCCGATTTGAGCTTCGATAGCTGATCCAGCATGTTATCTACCATGTCCACCAGCGTGTCTGATGGGGTTAGCTCTTTCAAAAGCCTCACGAATTCATCCTCAAGATAGTCGCGCTTGATGGACTTGCCGTAATGCTCGCACCCTTTGGTCTGGCAGAGGTAATAAGGGTATTTCCCGTTTCGCCCCTGCGTCCAGCAGGATTTCATAGGTACGCCGCAGCAATCGCAGGTCACAAACCCGCGCAGCGGAAAGTCATGGCTGATGTCATGCCGCGCCGGAACCTTGGCGCGGCCATGCAGCTTGTCCTGAATCCGGCAGAAGGTTTCAAACGAGATAATTGGCTCGTGATGCCCCTTGGTCAGCCCGATATTCCATTCCGGGTAGTCAAAATAGCCGGAGTAAAGTTTCCGGTTCAGCATATCCAGCACACGCTGCATATGCACTTCGCCCTTCCGGTCTTTCGGAAAAACCGGCTGCTGCGCCAAAAAGTTTTTCACTTCAACCGGCGAGCTGAAGCGGTCGGAGGCAAAACCCTCCATCGCTTCCTGTATGACAGAAGCCAGCGGCTCATCCCGCACCAGCATTTTGCCATGTGTGCCGCGCTTCTCCATTTTATATCCGCGTGGTGGGCAGAGAATCCAATAGCCGCTCATCATCCGCGCACGCATCCGGTTCTTTACCTGTTCGGCATTTTTCTGACGCTGATGCTGCGATACGCTGGCCAGCAAGTTCTCGACAAGCTGGCTGTCTGAATCTTCCCCGAATTCGATAGAGGGCGATTGCAGCACGCCCCCGGCATCGCGGATGGCAATGCGTAATTCCAGATGCGCCTTCACGCCTCGCGCCAAGCGGCTGATGTCATCAATGATAACGACGATCTGCTCATGCTCGTGCTGCCGGAGGTAATCCAGCATCTGCGTCATGGCGGGGCGGTCGATCATGCTGCCGGAGATACCTTCCTCGGCGAAAACCTCTACCACCTCCAATTTTTTATGACGGGCGAACTCTCTGCACCGCGTTTCCTGTGAGGATAATCCGTGTCCGTTTTTAACCTGTTCCGGCGATGATACCCGGCAATAAATAACGGCTTTCTGCATGGCTTCTTCCATAAAAGCCCTCATAATTCAATGTCTTGAGGGTCTTTCGGAAGGATAGCTAAGTGCAGCTCGGAATCAATGCTCTTTTGATGTCTTTTTTCCTTTAACGCCAGTTGGTTAATGCCTAACTGCTGGTCGAAATAATTCTCCAGCGTTACCCATACCGCATTCACCAGTTCAAGTTTTTGCTCCTCTGTTAAATCGAACTTATCGACATACTGCCGATACGGGGTCAGGTCGGTAATCATCGCCAACCCCCAACGCACACGAACGCCGCCTGCGCGTATGCAGGTGGGTTTGATTCAAAACGATGGAAAAATGGGCTTTGGGTGCTGTGGAGGGCGAATGGTCGCACGTCCCGCGATGATATGTGTACACATACCAAATTCTGTTCACCATGTTTAGCGTTTTTTTGTTCGAACATCCTAACGCCCTCTCTGCTTGGCGTTGAGACGCATCGCGATCTTCAAAAGCGCAATCGTCCACATCTGCCATGCCTTGGTTCGACCACAGCCGATGCGATAACAAATGGGCTTCCACGGAACCCGCGCTGCGCGTAGCCAAATCAGGCGGCGCTCGGCTTCATCATCGAGGAAGAAAATCCACTGGATGGTTTCTTCCATCCGCGCCACGGCTTCCGCCGACGGGGGACCAAGGCGCATTGGCAGGCGGTCTTCCGCCAGCTGTTCCGCGACGGTTCGCACGATGGCTGGCCATGTGCTGAAATAACCCTGCACGCGCACGGGTGGCATACGCTTCAGCGTGTAGGCCGCATCTTCAAAACGGTCGGCAACGTCCGTCACAGTCCATTTTTCGAGGGGTTTGTATCTCATGCCTTGCCCTCCGTGATGAGTTTTACGGAGGTCACCGCCGCGCCGCCCTCAGTGGCCTTGAGCCACCAGCGCGTCAGGTCTGGCATGTAGTGCTGGTTAATCCACTGGCAGGCAAAGGCGCTGGGGCAGCGGATGATGACGGTATTGCCCTGCAAGTCGGTAACGACCGTGTTGGCCAGCCAGCTGCGGCATGAAGCCTTACTGTGCTTTTGCTGGAAGGCATCCAGCACCGCGTCCCATGCCTGCTGCAAGCCCGGCACATCGCAGGCCGGTGGTTTAGGTGGATGACTGCCGCCGGAGAAGCCGCCCTCCAGAATCTTTGCCACATGGTCGGAGGATTCTACCGCCCAGCCAAGGTCAATCGTCCAATCCTTGCCTGCCACTTTGCCAAGGCAGAAATCGCTGTGGCCAATGACTTCGCAGAAATACCGCCATGCCCGGATGTCCTGCTGGAAGTCCTGTTGCCACCGCTCCAGCATTTGCTGTTTGCGTTTGGGTGTAATTCTGGCGCTTTGCCCTTTGGTCAGCTTGGTCTGAACTTCTGCATTCCAAATTTGCAGCATCTGCTCTGCAATGTCGTCTGGCAGGGCTTTTGTTTTCTCCCTCTCGCGCTCTCCCTCTGCTCTCGCTCTTATTTTTTTATCTGAAATCTGTTTTTTCTGAGTTTCTGCATCTGAGTCTGAAGTCTGTAATCTGCTATCTGTATCTGGTGCCTTTTTTGCTGTTTTTGCGTCACCGCGTGCCACGCTGCGTTTCACCGCGTCACTTCCTGTCACATCGCGTTTCTTTGTGTCGCGATGCTTTTGCATCCGCTCCGTGGAGGTGGTGTGCTGGCGCTTATCCCACGCGGTGAGCCGGTTTTGCTCGTTGAGCATTCCCTTGGTGTACATGGCGGCGATGATGGCCTCCACCGCCGCCGTTTCCATATCCTGCATGATAGCGATTTGTTCCGCGTCCACTTCCACCGTGCCGCGTGATTTGTGCTGGGATGCTGCATCGAGCAAGCATGTCCACACCGCGACGACGTGAGCCATCTTTTGCTTGGCACGATGCGCGATCACCTTGAGCTTAGGGTCGTGTGGCATACCGTGATACATCCTGAACCATTCCATCGCCATGAGCCGGTCTATTCATCAAGCAAGCTCTGCTGCCCGTCATCGGGCTGGTCGGGGATGCGTTCCTGATCTTCCTGCTTCAGGGAAAGCGCCAGTTCGATACAGCCCTTGGTGAGCTTGGCGCGGTCTAATTCGATGGCTGCCTGCTTCTTCAGCTGGAGCAAGGTTTCCAGTTCCATCTTCCGCATCGTGTCGATGGTCAGACGGCAAATTTCATCAAAGGTTGAGATAGGTTTTAAGCTGTCGTTCATGTGTGCCTCCGTTGGTTAAAAACGGTTCGTTGTTCGAACTGTTCGGACAAAGGCTGCACGACGATATGGGGGGCTGGCGTGGGGCTTGGATAGACCTTGGGTGGGGCGCAAAGGGGGCTGCATTTCCTCGCGCATGATTCAAAATGAAACTGTCAACGCCCTTGGGTGGGGCTGAAGGGTGACCTTGGGTGGGGCTATGAGGGGGCTGGTGCGTCCCCCCGTCTGAGAAATAAGCAGAATTTTCTGTCTGCTACTTAGCAATATATTGAAGTTTTCCAGCCAACCTTTATGCTAATGCTTGTAACGGGGTGTAGTAACCCCAGCAAACTGCGTACTAAGGACTCGTATTCACGAAATGTCCCTCCGCGACCATATGTCGGGAGGGCGGCTGAATATAACACCCTCACGGGAAATAGGTCGCAGCCGGTTTGCTGGCTTACTAACCTCCCGACGCCAGTTGGCGTTGGATACCTCGTTACCGTAATCAACGGGGCGAGGTCTTGTGACAGAAAAGAAAACAATCAATCCTACAAATGCGTATATCGGCGCACGTCTGCGCCAAGCGCGGCTGATGCGGGGTATGAGCCAAAAAGGGCTTGGCCAAGGCATCAAAAAACCAGTCACCTTTCAGCAGGTGCAGAAATATGAAAACGCCATCAATCGCATATCGGTAGAATTGCTGGAAGAATTCGCAGCAGCGTTACACTTGCCCATAGGCTTCTTTTTGCCCGGTCAGGATATTGAATTCGAGCCGGTGCTTACACCAAGCGAAGCGCAGCTGCTCGAATGTTTTCATGAGATGAATGCCAAGTCACAGGAGGCGCTCATCACGCTGCTCAAAGATGTAAGGCGGGTAAGCTGATGGGATATAAATATCAGAACAAACTGGATGAAGAAAATGAACGGCTCTACTGGAGCCGCTTCCCGCGCTGGTATCGCGTTTTAGCACGCATTTTGGGAATGGCGTTTATGGCGATTTTCATTCTGCTGGGCGTGTATGGCACTATCGGCTGGGTCATTCTCCGCTTCGTGTAGCGGCACATTCAGCCGGTAATAGCCGCGATCATTGGAAGTTATCAGGCTGCGCCAATCGCGCTTGTGCTTGAAAATATCCCGCACGCGCACGGCGCGAGAGCCGGATTCGTAAATCAGTGTTTTCCCATGCACCCAAGGTTGTCTGCTTCTAGCCGCATCATGCAGCTGCTCCACCACCCGCGCCTGCACATCACCAAGATGGAATTCTTTTCCCTCCAGCGTTACATGCCGGTAGTCGTTGGAAAAATGGAACTCGCCCTCAACACCGGGCTTCTGAGGAAATATCAGCGTATTGCCGTTGCCGACATTGTAGGTTTCCTCGAACTTCTTGCGGTCTTCCTGAAGCACGACCAAATCGCCTATCCGCACCATGATAGCAGGTTGTGGCGGTTCGTAAGCCATGCGGAGAATGTGGCCTTCTTCTTCGACGGAACGGAACGTACGAAGCTTTGCGCGGCCTCTGCTGGACAAGCGATAAAAGTCTTCAGGGCGCACTGCCATGAAGCCTTGCTTGGGTTCGTGCTGCTCAAAGATGAACTTGCCGTTACTGATTACGCCCCGTTCCATATATCGAAGCGGTAACCAAACGCAGGTACGCAACAAGTCGTTTTCTATCGCGTAGTACACATCTTCCTGTGAGATTCCCCAACGCACCCACAGATTTTGCAGCCGATCATATGCTTTGTTTCGAAAAGCCATCGCTTTTGCTCGCACATTGCTCTTTTTACTGCTTTTATTGCCGAACTGCTTTTATAGAATCCATTTTGCAAATGCACAACCATAAATCTACATAATGCAATTCATAGACACGCTTAGGTTGTTTTTGACGCAGGTAATTCCGACGTTTCAGAAGTGAGGCAGAGTTCATAACGTCGGTCTATTTTGCTACGACAGAGTACATCAACTTGGCTTTGTCATAAACCGACAATGCTTTCTTCGCCTGTAAGACGGAACTATAGGCCACAATGAATGCTAAAAGCTGAATTCAGAAATGTCGATTTTTTGAATTAGTTGTAAATTAATAATTGTAGGCTATTGTTGATGCCATGAAAAAAGTCATCCTTTCACTCTTTGTTGCTCTTTCTCTGCTTGTTGCGCCTATCGCATACGCCGCTGGCATGAATTGTGAAGGCGATAATGGCCAGATGACAGAGCAATCTAAAAAACAATTAAAGAGCGAAAAGCAGGACGATAATAAGATGGCGAAAGCCGGACACCATTGCTGCTGTCATCATGTATCGGTCATGCCTAACTTTACTTTAGCTGCACCGATGACGGTTTCCAGCCGCACAGTTTTCGTTCTTGAGCAGGATGCTACGACATCCGTAGTGGTTGGACCACCACTCAAACCGCCCTCACACGCTTAATTCCATAAAGCAGGCTTGCGCCTGAAAGAGTGCCTGTTCAGGTGCTCTGATGACGTATGTCCTTTTGTGTTTACCAAGGAATTATAAGTGTGAGAAATCCCGATGCCAAACCCATATAAGCTCCCCGTGTGGCTGCTCTGCGCCACCATGCTAACCAGTGTGCCTGCTTACGCTGAACCAGAAAAGCAAACCGATGCACCGCCACCTGCTGCTGTGGCCGCACCCGCGAAAACTACTGGCTTTACGCTGGATGATGCGATTGCCAAGGCACTCGTACAGTCACCACGCTTGAAAGCCTTTGGCCGTGGCGTTGCGGCTGCGAAGGGTGAGCAGCGGCAGGCTGGGGCATGGCAAAATCCGGAAATTAGCTACAATCGGGAAAATTTTGGTGGAGGCAGTGCGTACAAAGCCATTAGTCCTTTGCAAAACAGTTATGGCATTTCACAATTAGTTGAAATCGGCGGGAAGATTTCAGCGCGAGAGAATATCGCGGGTAAGGGGCTGGAAATCGCCTCGCTCGATGAACAGGCTGCACGACTTGATGTTATCCGTGATGTTACCACCGCCTATGCGGATGTGGTGGCGGCAGAAGAAAATGTACGCCTTGCCACCGAGCAAAAAGATCTGGCCGTGGATGTGCTGAAATCGGTCAGTGTGCGTGTGAATGCTGCTGCTGCCCCTCTAATGCAGAAAAGCCGCGCCGAGGTGGAACGCTCCACCGCCACCATCGCGCTCGATAAAGCGAACCGTGAGCGTGATATTTCCCGTAAAAAATTGGCTGCGCTCATGGGCGAAGAACGCTTTACCCTGCCGCTTGATAGTGCGGCATTTTATGCCATTGCCAAGCCAGAGGTGGCATCGCTGGAAGAAAAGCTAAAAGCCAACCCCGATCTGGTGAAGTTGAATAGCAGCTTGGAGCAATCGAAAGCGCGGCTGGAACTGGAACAGGCTAATGCCATTCCTGATCCGCGCGTGAATGTAGGTGTGATCAATATTCCTAGTGCTAAAGATCAGGCATTTATCGTTGGCGTGTCGCTGCCCATCCCCGTGTTCAATGCCAACCGTGGAAATATCGAGAAAGCAAGGCATGAGGTCAGCCGCACGGAAATGGATAACCGCCAGATGGCGCTCAACACCAGTGCGGAACTGACAGGAGCGCATGAGCGTATGGAAAATGCCTATGTACAGGCGCAAACACTTAAAACCGAAATCCTGCCCTCTGCCGATAAAGCCTTCCAGCTGGCGCGTGAGGGGTATGGCTTGGGGCGTTTCCCCTACCTCGAAGTGCTGGACGCGCAGCGCAGTCTGTTCGGGGTGAAGCAGCAACAAATTGAAGCGATACGCGAATTTCATACTGCCAAGGCGCAAGTGGAACGGTTGACCGCCACACGCCTTAGCACATTACAAAAATCAGGAGAGAACCATGAATAAGCGCAACCTCATTTTATTAACGCTGCTGCTGGCCATTGCTGGCGGCGCATATCTCGTGCTTGGTGGGGATGCGAAAGAAACCGCAACGGAGAATCACGCCCATGCAGATAAAGACGAGCATGGCCACGGCGATGAGCATAAGGATGACCATGCCGAAGGTGGCGATCACGGACACGGTGATAAGGATGAACACGCGCATGGCGATGAACATGGTCACGATCATGCCGAAGCCAAGCCAGCTGCTGAGGAACATGGTGAAGCCGATGAGCATGGTCACGGGCATGGTGGCGAAGAAGGCGGTCATGCAGAGGAAAGTAAGATCAGCGACAATGCAGTGAAGAATCTCAATATCGAGATTCTGCAAGCTGGAAGTGCGATGGTGCAGGAAACTGTCAGCGTCAGTGGCCGCGTGACCCTGAACCAGAATACCACAGCACAGGTGAAGGCACGCTTCCCCGGTGTAATTCGTAGTGTGGTGAAAGAACCGGGTGAAGTGGTGAAAGCTGGCGATACGCTGGCCACGGTGGAGAGTAACGACAGTCTGCAAGTCTATGCGGTCAAGTCGCCCGTTTCTGGCAACATCATAACTCGCAATGCCAATGTAGGTGAATTGGCGGCGGATACGCCGCTGTTCGTGGTGGCGGATTTAAGCAAGTTATGGGTGGAATTATTCATTTTCTCCAAAGATGGCGAAAAGCTCAAAGCTGGGCAGAAGGTGCGTATCCAGTGCCTTGATGATGATTTAACCTCTGAATCCACCATCACTCTTGTGCTGCCTACTGCTGAAGCATCCAGTCAAACGGTGGTGGCGCGTGCGGTGATCGAGAATGCCGATAGTCATTGGCGTTCCGGCATGAATATCCGCGCCGATGTGGTGCTGTCGGAAAAAGAAGCCCCGCTTGCAGTGAAAACAGAAGCTATCCAGCGCATGGAAGGCAACACCGTGGTGTTTGTGCGCGAAGATGGCGGCACTTACAAAGCGCAGCCTGTGGAAACAGGCATGAGCGATGCGACGTGGACGGAAATCAAAAGCGGCCTCACGGCTGGCCAGCATTACGTCGCTAAAAACAGCTTCGTGGTGAAAGCCGACATCGGCAAAGCCGGTGCGGAACACGAACACTAGAATCTAGGGGATAGAGCCATGATTGAACGTATTTTAGGGTTTTCCCTTCATCACCGATACCTGATCGCACTGCTTACATTGGCGGTGGCGGTGTTCGGTATGTACTCGCTTAAGAATCTGCCGATTGATGCCGTGCCAGACATCACCAACAATCAGGTGCAGATCAACACCACTGCCTCTGCGTTTTCGCCGATGGAAGTGGAAAAGCAGGTGACATTCCCAGTAGAAACCGCACTGGCGGGGATTCCTGGTCTTGAATACACGCGCTCAATTTCGCGTAACGGATTCTCGCAAGTGACTGCCGTGTTCCGCGATGACGTGGATATTTACTTCGCACGCGCTCAAGTGAATGAGCGCATTGCGGAAGCAAAAGAGAGTTTACCCGAAGGCGTTGACCCGAAGATGGGTGCAATCTCGACTGGCCTTGGCGAGATTTATATGTGGACGGTGGAATATGAACACCCACGCGGCAAAGGCGCAGAAATTAAGGATGGCAAAGCTGGCTGGCAATCCGATGGTAGCTACCTCACTCCCGAAGGCCAGCGCATGAACTCGGATGTAGAATTGGCCTCCTACCTCCGCACGGTGCAGGACTGGATTATCCGCCCTCAGTTGAAAGGCGTAAAGGGCGTGGCGGGTGTCGATGCGATTGGCGGCTATGTGAAGCAATACCATGTGCAGCCTAACCCTGAAAAACTGGTGGCGCTTGGCTTGAGCTTTTCGGATGTGGTGAATGTGCTGGAGCGCAACAACACCAGCATTGGTGCAGGTTATATCGAAAAAAGCGGTGAAGCCTATGTAGTGCGTGCGGATGGCCGTATCGAGAACGCTGAACAGATCGGCAATATCGTGGTGGCGAATCGCGGCGGTATTACCATTTACTTGAAAGACATCGCTACCGTTGGCATCGGCAAGGAACTTCGCACGGGTTCAGCTTCTGAAAATGGCTATGAGGTGGTGGTTGGCACGGCACTCATGCTGATTGGCGAGAATAGCCGCACCGTGTCGCAAGCGGTGGATGTGAAAATCACGGAGATTAACAAATCACTGCCTGTTGGCATCCACGCCAAAACGGTATTGAACCGCACCAAGCTGGTAGATCGCACCATCGGCACGGTGCAGACAAATCTCATCGAAGGCGCATTGCTCGTTATCGTGATTCTATTTTTGTTGCTAGGTAACTTCCGTGCTGCACTTATTACCGCGCTTGTCATCCCACTTTCCATGCTGATGACCAGCATGGGTATGATTCGCACTGGCATCAGCGGCAATCTCATGAGCCTCGGTGCGCTCGATTTCGGACTGATCGTGGATGGTGCAGTGATTATCACCGAAAACTGCCTGAGTCGCTTGGCACACCGCCAACATCATGAAGGCAGGATACTCACCTTACAAGAACGCTTGCATGAAGTGATGGTGGCCAGCCGTGAGATGATTCAACCTTCCGTGTTCGGTCAGGCGATTATCATCATGGTGTATATCCCGCTGCTGACATTTAGTGGTGTGGAAGGCAAGATGTTCGAGCCGATGGCGATGACGGTGATTTTTGCACTGATCGCCGCCTTCGTGCTGTCGCTTACTTTTGTTCCCGCCATGATTGCCATTTTCGTGAAAGGTAATGTGGAAGAAAAAGAAAGCCGCATCATCGTTAAGACCAAAGGCTGGTATGAACCCGCTTTGCATTGGGCATTGCGTTCACCGCTTAAAATCATCGGTGCGGCAACGGGTGGTTTCGTATTCTCCCTCGTGCTGTTCTCCACAATGGGGCAGGAATTCATCCCAACGCTCGATGAAAAAGACATTGCCATGCACTCCATGCGGATTCCTTCTACGTCGCTCACGCAGTCACAGGAATTGCAATTTGCCGTGGAAAAAGCAGTAAGCAGCGTGCCGGAGGTGGAGTTTGTTTTCTCTAAAACTGGCACGGCTGAAATGGCCGCTGACCCGATGCCGCCTAACGTATCCGACACATTCATTATCCTGAAAGACAAAGACCAGTGGCCTGATTCCAGTATCGAAAAGTCAGAAATCATTGCGAAAATCAACAAAGCTGTGTCTGGCGTTCCAGGGAACAACTACGAGTTCACCCAGCCGATTCAGATGCGCTTTAACGAGCTGATTTCGGGCGTGCGCTCCGATGTGGCAGTGAAGATTTACGGCGATGATTTCGGCGCAATGGAAAAAACCGCAGCTCAGTTACTACAAACGCTGAAATCCATTGAAGGCAGCGCGGATGTGAAGATGGAGCAAACCAGCGGCCTTCCTATGCTGGAAGTGAAGCTGGATAAAAACGCCATCGCCCGTTACGGCCTGAATGTCAGCGATGTGCTGGACGTACTGGCAATTGCCGTGGGTGGCCGCGAGGCTGGCTTGGTGTTCCAAGGAGATCGCCGTTTTGATATTCTGGTGCGCTTGCCCGATTCCATGCGGCAGGATTTGACGGTGCTGGAAAACCTGCCCGTGTTGCTGCCTGTTGATGACGATAATATGTCAGACCGCATTGGTGGCCAGCCGCACACCCGCCCAGCCTATATCCCGCTCAAGCAGGTGGCGAAGCTGGAAATCACGGACGGCCCCAACCAAATCAGCCGTGAGAACGGCAAACGCCGCGTGGTGGTGCAAGCCAACGTGCGTGGTCGTGACATCGGCTCGTTTGTGAAGGACGCACAGGCTGCTATTGGCAGCAAGGTGCAAATCCCTGCTGGCTACTGGCTGGAATGGGGCGGGCAGTTCAAAAACCTTGAGGAAGCTAAGGCGCGACTCAGCGTTGTGGTGCCAGCCTGTTTCTTCATGATCTTCCTGCTGCTGTTCACCGCGCTTGGCTCGGTCAAACAAGCCTTGCTGGTGTTCTCCGGCGTGCCACTGGCGCTCACAGGCGGCATCATCACCCTTTGGCTGCGCGGCATGCCGTTTTCGATTTCGGCGGCGGTGGGTTTGATCGCGCTTTCGAGTGTGGCAGTGCTGAACGGCTTGGTGATGATTACCCGCATCAACCAGCTGGTGCGTGAAGGCATCGAGGCGAACAAAGCCATTATTGAAGGCGCGTTATCACGCTTCCGCCCCGTGCTAATGACCGCGCTTGTTGCTTCCTTGGGCTTCGTGCCGATGGCGATTGCCACCGGTGCTGGCGCGGAAGTGCAAAAACCACTGGCGACAGTGGTGATCGGCGGACTTATCACCGCAACCATCCTGACGTTGCTGGTGCTACCCGCTATTTATAAACGGTTCAACCTTGCCCGCGACCTGCTGGCGAAAAGAGATTTATGAGCGGCTGCCACGACCATTGCAATGAAAGCGGGCAGTCAGGCGTATCGGCAGAATACCGCAAGGTGCTGTGGATATGCTTGATTGCTAACGCGGTGATGTTTGTGGTGCAGATGGTAGCAAGCTACGCCGCGCACTCTGTTTCGCTATTGGCCAATAGCGCGGATTTTTTATCGGATGCTGCG
>CAZOFC010000031.1:0-14331 GCA_964578965.1 uncultured Azospirillum sp. | reverse complement strand
CGATGTTGTCGTTCTTCAGGCAGTTCGCCGAACGCACCGAAAGCTCGAGCTCGTCCACCTTCTTGAGTAGGTATGGCGAGAACTTCAGTTCTTCCTCGGCCGACTTCACGTTCACTTCCGCGAGGTCCTCGAAGTTGATGAAGAGTTGCAGCTGATCTTGCAGGATACGCGCAGCGAGTGCCACCGCATCATCCGGCGCAATCGAACCATCCGTCTCAAGTTCAAGCGTCAGTTTGTCGTAGTCGGTACGGTTGCCAACGCGCGCGTTCTCAACTTTGTACGATACTTTCTCAACCGGCGAGAACAATGCATCCACAGGAATCAGGCCAATCGGTGCATCGCTTGGGCGGTTTTGTGCCGCTGGCACATAGCCCTTGCCCACTTCCACAATGAGTTCCATGTGAATGCTCGCGCCCTTATCGAGGGTGCAGATCACGAGGTCTTTGTTCAGCACTTCCACATCCGAATCGGTCTGGATCATGCCTGCGGTGACTTCACCTGCTTCGGAGCTTTTCAGCACCATACGCTTGCGGTCCGCAGAGTGGGCTTTGAGTTTGAGATCCTTGATGTTGAGGATGATGTTGACGACGTCCTCACGTACGCCCGGAATCGCCGAGAATTCATGCTGAACCCCTTCGATTTTGACGCTGGTGACGGCCGCACCTTGCAGGCTGCTCAGCAGAATGCGGCGCAGTGCAACACCCAGCGTAATGCCAAAGCCACGCTCGAGCGGCTCAGCAACGACTACGGCTTTGCGTGCGTCGCCGGTGACTGGCTTCACATCCAGTTTGCTAGGCTTAATCAGGTCTTTCCAGTTTTTGTTTAGTAAAGCGCTCATTCAACTTCCCCAAATCGTTGGTGATAATACAAGTTTCGTTACTGTCCGTACGTATGCTTAGACGCGGCGGCGCTTTGGCGGACGGCAGCCATTGTGCGGCACGGGCGTGATGTCTTTAATCGACGTCACGGCCAAACCAACAGCAGCAAGGGCGCGCAGTGCGCTCTCACGGCCAGCACCTGGGCCTTTTACCAGCACTTCAACCGTTTTCATGCCATGCTCCATCGCCTTCTTAGCAGCAACTTCTGCAGCAATCTGCGACGCATACGGGGTCGATTTACGCGAGCCTTTAAAGCCATTCGCGCCCGAAGACGACCAGGCAATCGCGTTACCAAATGGGTCGGTGATGGTTACGATCGTGTTGTTGAAGCTGGCATTCACATGCGCAACGCCAACCGGAACGTTCTTACGGTCCTTTTTCTTGACGCCTTCAGCAGCAGCGCCTTTTTTCGTTTGAGCTTTCGCCATAACATTTAGTGATGAGTGCCTTGTGCCTAGTGCCTAGCGGCTCTTGGTATCCGACTCTCTCTCACTCCTCCTAATTAACTTCGTTGTACTTCGCTCTAATCGACTAGGCCCTAGGCACTAGTCACTAGGCACTTTACTTGGTCACCATTTTCTTACCAGCAATCGCAACCGCTTTCCCTTTGCGCGTGCGCGCATTGGTGTGGGTGCGCTGGCCACGAACCGGCAGCTTCTTGCGGTGGCGAAGGCCACGGTAGCAGCCAAGGTCCATCAGGCGCTTGATATTCATGCTGGTCTCACGACGCAAATCACCTTCTACGGTGAAGTCTTGGTCGATGATTTCGCGCAGGCGCGATACTTCAAGCTCGGTCAGGTCGGCCACGCGACGGGTGGCGCCGATATCGGCTTTATCAATGATTTCTTGGGCTTTGGCGTTTCCAATGCCGTGGATGTAGGTGAGAGCAATCACCACACGCTTGGCAGAAGGAATATTTACGCCGGCAATACGAGCCATGCTACACTCCTAGTTTATGATAAAATTCCGCAAAAACACAGCGCTTTCGCGAAAGAGCGGGGAATATACAGAGGAAACGCAGGGTGTCAACGGCTAATTTCGCTATTTTTCGGCCTCAAACGAAAGGCGATAGAGCGCCTGAGGTTTTAGCGGATGGCCCACCGGGAAATGCGGATCAAGGGGTGAGTGCGCGGTATCGCGCACCATGCCCAAACGCTCACAAACCCCTATCGAGCGCTGGTTTTCTTCGGCCATGACGGCAATAATCTCGTTCAATTTCAGCTGGTTTCTCGCAAACGCGCATACCGCCTGTGCGGCTTCAAGGGCCAACCCCTGCCCCCAAAATGGTCGCGCCAACTGCCAGCCAATGGCTACCATCCTTAATGGCTCTTCATCCCCAACCCTTTGTAATTCATAGGGCTCAAGGCCAACACTGCCGACAAAGCTGCCGGTTTCTTTATGCTCTACAGCCCAAAAGCTGTAACCTAAGCACTCGAAATTCGCTTCGAAGATGTCAATCGCAAGCCTTGCCTGGTCAGCGTCGATGGTCGCCGGAAAGAAGGCCATGCCCTCTGGGTCGGCGTTTAATGCGGCATAGGGGGCAACATCCCCCGGTTGCCAACGCCGCAAACGCAGGCGCGGCGTCTCCATCTGCACTAGGCCGCCTGAACAAGAGCGTTAATCGCAGCGGTCACATCCGCAATATCGGCCATGCCATCAACG
Source organism: uncultured Azospirillum sp. (assembly GCA_964578965.1). Lineage (GTDB taxonomy): Bacteria > Pseudomonadota > Alphaproteobacteria > Rickettsiales > UBA3002 > QFOX01. The sequence continues at coordinate 11,791 of CAZOFC010000031.1, read as the reverse complement.
GACTTCAAGGCACCGGACTTCGTGTAATAGGGCAATAGTGGTGCTGTGCTGGCATGATACGCCTCAAGGCGCTTCGCCACGGTTTCCGCGCGGTCGTCCTCGCGGCGTGTGAACTCGGTCGCGCCGCAGCTATCGCAGGTGCCCGTCTTCACGGGTTGCTTGAAGCTATCATGATAGCCTGCGCCGCACTGCTTGCAGCTATAGCGGCCAGAAATTCGCGCCACCATCTGGGCATCATCGACCTTCAGCTCAATCACATGGTCAATCTTTTTGCCCACCTCGCGCAGCATGACATCCAGTGCCTCAGCCTGCGCCGTGGTGCGCGGAAAGCCATCAAGAATGAATCCGTTGGGGCAATTCTTATCCGAGATCGCATCACGGATGATGCCGATCATGATATCGTCGCTGACGAGCCCACCCGCTGCCATGATGGATTTTGCTTTGAGGCCAATCTCGGAACCTGAAGCCACCGCCGCGCGCAACATATCGCCCGTCGCCAGCTTGGTGAGCTTATAAGCATCCCGCAAATAATCGCTTTGCGTGCCTTTGCCCGCACCCGGAGGGCCCAGAAGAATAATGTTCATTATTTTCTCCCTTTGAGGCGCGCCTTCTTGATCAGGGCTTCATATTGGTGAGCAAACAAATGCGATTGCACCTGCCCGACAAAATCAATCACCACGTTCACCACAATCAGCAAGCTGGTGCCACCAAGATAGAAGGGAATCGCATATTCCGCAATCAACAACTCGGGGATGATGCACACGAGGGTGAGATAGGCCGCCCCCACCACCGTCAGGCGGGTGAGCACATAATCGAGATAATCCGCCGTCGGCTTGCCCGGGCGAATGCCCGCGATGAAGCCGCCATTCTTGCGCAAATTATCGGCGGTCTCGGTGGGGTTGAATACCACCGCGGTGTAGAAGAACGAGAAGAAAATAATGATGCCCGCATACGCCACGATGTAAAGCGGCTGGCCATGCGCAAGATGCGTGGCGATGCTGCGCAAAATGCCCGAGCCACCTTCTGCATTAAAGCCCGCAATGGTCAGCGGAAAGAGCAGAATCGAGGACGCAAAGATCGGTGGAATCACGCCCGATGCGTTGAGCTTGAGTGGCAAATGCGTGGCCTCCCCTTGCGTGATTTTATTGCCCACCTGACGCTTGGGGTATTGAATCAGCAAGCGGCGTTGCGCGCGCTCCATATAAACGATGAGTGCAATCAAACCAATGACGAGTGCAACAATCAGCAAAATCACTGGGGTCGAAATCACGCCCTTGCGACCAAGCTCGAACGTGCTCAAAAAGGCGCTCGGCAAGTTAGCAATAATCCCGGTGAAAATAATCAGCGAGATGCCCTGGCCAATGCCGCGCTGGGTAATTTGTTCGCCAAGCCACATCAGGAACATGGTGCCGCCCGTGAGCGTCACCACCGTGCTGAACTCAAAGAACAGGCCCGGATGCATCACGGCTGTCTGACCATTAGCTTGCATGCCTTCAAGGCCCGAGGCAATGCCGTAGGATTGCAACACCGCAAGCAGCAGCGTGCCATAGCGCGTATATTGATTGATCTTACGGCGGCCTGCCTCACCCTCTTTTTTCAGCTGCGCCAGTTGTGGGACTGCCACGCCCATCAACTGAATGATAATGCTTGCGGAAATATAGGGCGTTACCGCCAGCGCAAAAATCGTCATGCGGCTGAGCGCACCGCCTGAGAACATGTTGAACACCCCAAGCACACCGTTCGCATGCTGCTTGTAAATTTCTTGCAAAATCTGCGGGTCAATACCGGGGATGGGAATGTAGGTTCCAAGGCGGTAAACGATCAGCGCGCCCAGCACAAACAGCAGGCGCTGTTTCAGCTCCGTGGCGCGGCCGAGCAGGCCAAAATTCATGTTCGAGGCAAAACGTTCAGCAGCGGAAGCCATAAGCAGTTGTTAGTCTCCAGTTCCCAGTCGCCAGTCGCCCGTTAGGCTATGCCAGCTTTGTTACCTTCGACGTTCCTTTCATTGTTTGTCTCCTGTCGTCTCAATCTTCTGGTGACTGGTGACTGGAGACTAGTGACTAATAACGCATGTCATTAAAGCGGTGGCGGTATGTGTCAAGCATGATGGCGTGAAACTCAACAAAAAAGGCCACTCGTGCGAGTGGCCTTTTTATTTCGTGATACGAAAGCGAGTTATGCCTTGATGGCTTTACCCGTCTTCGGATCTTTTTTCACTTTCTCGCGCTTGGCTTGCTTGACCTTGACCGTCACGCTACCGCCGAGTTTCTCGATGGCGGCTTTGGCATTTGCCGAAGCGCGCTCGATATCAAGGCTCAGTTTGGTTTTGAGTTCGCCTTTCACCAGCAGCTTCACGCCTTCGCTGGTTTTTGGAACAATGCCTTTATCGCGAAGCGCTTGGGTCGTAATGGTCTCGCCCGCTTTGAAGGTGCCGTTATCAACGAGGATTTGCAAATCACGCAGGGTGATCACATCAAAATCCACGCGGGTGTAGTTGTTGAAACCACGCTTAGGCAGACGACGGTGGATCGGCATCTGGCCGCCCTCGAAGCCTTTGATGGCAACGCCCGAACGCGCCGTTTGGCCTTTACCGCCACGGCCGCCGGTTTTACCTTTGCCCGAGCCAATGCCGCGACCAATGCGCATGCGCGACTTGCGCGCACCTGGGTTATCTTTGAGTTGATTCAGTTCCATTTCAGTCTCCAGTCTTCAGTCTCCAGTCACCAGAAAAGTGGCTGGAATTTACTATCACTACACCAACACCCAATCACCGCACCTTAACTGGCGACTAGTGACTAGTGACTGGTGACTATTTTGCTTCTACCACTGCCACCAGATGCGGCAGCTTACGAATCATCCCACGCACGGCTGGAGTATCTTCCAGGGTCGAGACACGATTCATTTTGTTGAGACCAAGACCCACGAGCGTTGCACGCTGATCTTTGGTGCGGCCGCATGGGCTTGCAATCTGCTTGATGGTGACGGTTTTTGCTTTAGCGTTTGCCATGATCGTCTTCCTTATTCGGCTTCGTTATGTTGGCCTTGCGCCTTCGCACCTGCTTCGCGGCGCTCGACCACATCGCTGACTTTCATCGAGCGGCGGGTTGCAACCAAACGTGGGCTGGTAACGCTTTTCAGCGCCGAGAACGTGGCCTTCACCATGTTATGTGGGTTGCTGGTGCCGGTCGATTTCGCAACGACATCATGCACGCCCAGTGCTTCAAAAATCGCACGCATCGGACCACCGGCAATGATACCAGTACCTGCAGGTGCCGTGCGCACAACCACGCGACCGGCGCCAAAGCGACCTTTCACATCATGGTGCAGCGTGCGGCTCTCACGCAGTGGCACGCGAATCATCGATTTCTTCGCACCTTCGGTTGCCTTTTTCACGGCGTCTTGCACTTCTTTAGCTTTCGCCGTGCCGTAACCGATTTTGCCTTTGCCATCACCGACGACAACAAGTGCAGCAAATGCAAAGCGACGACCACCTTTTACAGTTTTCGATACGCGGTTAATCGAGACCAGGCGCTCAATATTGTCGCTGCCTTCGCGGTCCTGACGCTCAGTGTTTGATTCGTATGCCATGGGTTCCCCTACCTCTAGAATTTCATGCCAGCAGCGCGTGCTGCATCGGCGAGTGCTTTGATACGGCCATGGAACAAGTAGCCCCCACGGTCGAATACGATGTGATCCACCTTCGCTTCTTTCGCGCGTTCCGCGATGCGGGTGCCCACTGCTTTTGCCGCTTCGATGCTAGCGCCGTTTTTCACGGTGCCCTTCACCTCTTTTTCTGCGGTCGATGCAGCGGCAAGGGTCACGCCCTTGGCATCATCGATCAGCTGCGCATAGATGTGGCGACCCGAACGGAACACCGACAGACGCACGCGACCGGCCGCCTTCTGGCGGAGCTGGTAACGCACGCGCTCTTTGCGCCGTGTAAAATTATCTACTTTAGCCATGATACTTCTCCAAACCCTTCGAACTCCTTCAACAACGCACCCAACCAAAGGGAGCGCCACGAAAGAATAAAGCTTACTTCTTCTTACCTTCTTTACGACGAATCGTCTCCGTCGAGTATTTAACACCTTTGCCTTTGTATGGCTCAGGACCACGCAGTGCGCGGATCTCTGCCGCGACCTGACCGACTTTTTGCTTGTCGGCACCGGCGAGGAATACGGTCGTTTGCTTATCCACCGTCACGGTGATGCCAGCAGGTACGATGTATTTGATCTCGTGGCTAAAGCCCAGTGCAAGCGTCAGGATCTGGCCTTGTGCTGCGGCACGGTAACCAACGCCGTTGATGTCGAGCTGCTTTTTGTAGCCGTTCGTCACCCCTTCCACGAGGTTCTTCACGTTCGCACGCACGGTGCCCCACATCGCACGGCTCTTGGTCGAGTCGTTCGCGGGTTTCACCCACACTTTACCTTCCGTGATGCTGACAACAACATCGGGGGTAACGGTGGTCGAAAGTTCACCTTTTGGGCCTTTCACGGTGATGGCGTTCGCGCCAACATTGACCGTGACTTTATCCGGAATGGCTACCGGCAATTTACCTAGGCGGGACATAATTTACTCCTTCAATCCCTTAGAATACGGTGCATAGAATTTCGCCACCCACTTGCTGCTGGCGCGCTGCGAAATCAGTCATCACGCCTTTGCTGGTGGAGAGGATGGAAATCCCAAGACCATTGAAATGTTTCGGCAGCGCCGTGACTTTCGAGTATTTACGAAGGCCTGACTTCGAAACACGCTTGAGTTCACGGATAGCGGGCTCACCATCAATGTATTTGAGTTCAACAACGAGGTTCTTTTTCGCCCCATCTTCGGTTACGCGGTGCGCACGAATGAAGCCCTCTTCTTCGAGTACTTTGCACATGGCGACAAGCAGGCCCGAGAATGGAAGGGTCACCTGTGGCAACTGCGCTTTGTACGCGTTGCGGATGCTTGAGAGCATATCGGAAACGTGATCGGTTGACATAGGTACTCCTTACCAGCTTGCTTTGATGAGGCCAGGAATCATCCCGAACGAGCCAAGCTCGCGCAGTTGGTTACGGCACATTTTGAATTTACGGTAGTAGCCACGCGGACGGCCCGTCAGCTCGCAGCGGTTGCGCTGGCGCACGAGGCTCGAGTTGCGGGGCAGCTCGGAAAGCTTTTGGGTCGCAGCGAAACGCTCTTCGATCGACAGCTCACGGTTCATTACCGTTGCTTTCAATTTCGCGCGGCGCGCACGGTTCTTCTTGTTGAGATCCTTGCGCTTATCGTTACGCTCTCTCATGCATACTTTTGCCATGGTCGTCTACTCCCTTATGCTTTACGGAAAGGAACGCTGAAACCCTCGAGCAGGGCGCGCGCTTCTTCGTCATTTTTTGCGGTGGTCACAATCGTGATGTCCATGCCACGCACGGTGCTCACGCGATCGTAGTTGATCTCTGGGAAAATCAGCTGCTCTTTGAGACCCATGTTGTAGTTCCCGCGGCCATCGAAGCTCTTGGGGTTCACGCCACGGAAGTCACGAATGCGCGGCATTGCCACGGTCACGAAGCGATCGAGGAACTCATACATACGCTGCTTACGCAGGGTCACGCGGCAACCGATTTGCAGGCCGGCGCGAATTTTGAACGAGGCCTCTGCTTTTTTCGCTTTGGTGATAACAGGCTTTTGACCCGCGATCAGCGTCATTTCCTCAACGGCCGAAGCGATTTGCTTTTGGTCAGCCACGGCTTCACCCACACCCATGTTGATAACGATCTTCGTCAGGCGGGGAACTTGCATCACGTTATCATAGCCGAACTTGGCTTTCATGGCGGGCACTACTTCGCGCTCATACACCAGTTGAAGGCGTGGGGTTTTTGCGTTGCCCTCAAGCACTACGCCCGCTTTCGCTGGAGCAGCAGGTGCTTTTTTCTCAGGCTTTGCTTCTGCTTTTGCAGGAGCGGCTTTCTTAGCCTCGGCCTTCGGAGCAGCTTTTACCGCATCCTTTTTGTCCGCCTTGGGCGCGGCCGATTTTGCGGCCTTTGCAGCGGGTTTCTTCTCGGTTGCCATGATCGTAATCCTTAGTTGTAATGTGTTATGCGCTTAGTGTTTCACCAGAGCGTTTTGCCACGCGCTGCTTTTTACCGTCTTTGCTCACCGCAAAACCAATACGGGTCGCTTTGCCATCTTTCGGGTCAGCAATCGCAATGTTGCTCAGGTGAATCGCCGCTTCTTTCGAAACGATGCCACCATTGCCCGCTGCCGATGGTTTCTCATGCTTCTTGATCAGGTTGATACCCGACACAATCGCACGGTTGGTGCTCGTCACGATTTTGAGCACTTCGCCGGTTTTGCCTTTATCGCGACCAGCAATAACTACTACCGTGTCGCCTTTTTTAATTTTTGCAGCCATGACTTCCTCTAATCCTTACAGTACTTCTGGGGCCAAGCTGACGATCTTCATGAACTTCTTGGCGCGAAGTTCGCGGGCAACAGGCCCGAAGATACGTGTGCCGATTGGCTCACCTTGTTTGCTCACCAGTACGGCCGCGTTCCCATCGAAACGAATCGCCGAACCATCCTGACGTTTGGTCGCAAATTTGGTGCGAACGATCACCGCACGGTGAACATCCCCTTTTTTCACCTTACCACGCGGAATCGCGCTTTTGATCGAGACAACAATGATGTCGCCGATCGCCGCGGTCTTGCGGTGCGAGCCACCGAGAACCTTGATGCACATCACTTCGCGTGCACCCGAGTTGTCCGCAACATCGAGACGGGTTTGCATCTGAATCATAAAAGTCTCCTTTCCGTCCCTTTAGTTATGCAGCAGGTGCGTCAGCGATTTTCTCGACGACAGCCCAACGCTTGGTTTTGCTCATTGGCTTGCTTTCGATGATGCGAACCACATCACCAATCTTGCAGCCGGATTCATCATGCGCCGCGTATTTCTTCGAGCGGCGGATAATTTTGTTGTACAGCGGGTGTTTGATCTTACGCTCAACGCGCACGGTCACGGTTTTGGCGCATTTATCGCTCACCACTACCCCTTGTAAAATACGTTTTGGCATGTCTCGTCCTATCCTTAAGCAGCGTTTTTGGTTTTGCGCAGTTGGGTGAGGATGCGCGCGATCTCGCGCTTCGCCTCGCCAAAACGCGATGTGTTGGTCAGCTCTCCCGACGCTTTTTGGAAGCGCAGGTTGAACAGTTCTTTTTTCAAATCCGCCACTGCACCTTGCAGTTCTTCGGCCGATTTGCCTTTGTAAGCTTCACTTGCCTTTGCCATGGTCATCCCCTCTTACGCTTCAACGCGTTTGATGAATTTGGTTTTAACGGGCAGTTTTGCCGAAGCGCGATCAAACGCCTCGCGCGCCACTTGCTCTGGAACGCCGTCGATCTCGAACATGATGCGGCCCGCTTCCACGCGTGCTACCCAGTATTCGACCGACCCCTTACCCGAGCCCATCCGAACTTCTGCGGGTTTTCTGGTCACCGGTACATCCGGGAAGATGCGGATCCACATACGGCCCACGCGCTTCACATGACGCGAAATCGCACGGCGCGCCGCCTCGATTTGGCGGGCAGTAATACGCTCAGGCGTCATCGCTTTCAAGCCATATTCACCGTAAGAGATGGAGTACCCACCCTTGGCAGCACCCGAAACGCGGCCTTTATGCGCCTTGCGGTACTTGGTTTTTTTAGGTTGCATCATGGTCGTAATTCCTACTTAAAATTCAAGTTTTTCAGTTACCTACGATGCTTGCGCGAAGCTCGATGGCGTGTTGGGCATGCGTTGCAGTTCTGAATCTTTCAGGATCTCGCCTTTGAAGATCCAGACCTTCACGCCGATGATACCGTACGTCGTGAGGGCGCTCGCAATACCATAGTCTACGTCGGCACGCAAGGTGTGAAGTGGCACGCGGCCTTCGCGGTACCATTCCATACGCGAAATCTCAGCGCCACCCAGGCGGCCCGATACGTTGATACGGATCCCTTCGGCACCCATACGCATGCTGCTTTGCACTGCACGCTTCATGGCGCGACGGAACGCTACGCGGCGCTCAAGCTGCTGGGCAATGCCTTCAGCAACCAGCGTCGAGTCCAGCTCAGGCTTGCGCACTTCGATGATGTTCACATGCACTTCATCCTTGGTGAATTTCTGAACGTCTTTCTTCACTTTATCAATATCGGCACCTTTTTTACCGATGATGATACCCGGACGTGCCGAGTGAATCGAGACATAGCATTTCTTGCCGGTGCGCTCGATGATCACTTTTGCGACACCCGCTTGGTTCAGCGCCTTTTTCACATGACGACGGATTTTGATATCCTCGTGCAGTTTGGTGGCGTAGTCGTCGCCCGCGAACCAGCGCGAATCCCAGGTTTTATTGATACCAAGGCGAAGGCCAATTGGATTAATCTTCTGACCCATGACTTACGCTCCTTCTGCTTCACGCACGACGATCGTCAAATGCGAGTAGGGTTTCAAAATTGCTGCCCCACGGCCGCGTGCGCGGGCATGGAAGCGTTTCATGACCATCGACTTGCCGACCCAAGCTTCTTTTACCACGAGGGCGTCAACGTTCAGGTTATGGTTATTCTCAGCATTCGCCACCGCCGACTGCAGTGCCTTACGCACATCCACTGCAATGCGCTTGTTGCTGAACTGTAGCTGGGTCAGCGCCGCCTGCACTTTCATGCCGCGAATCATTTCCGCTACAAGGTTAAGCTTGGTCGGGCTGGTACGCAGGTTGCGAAGGACCGCTTGGGCCTCGTTCGCCGCTAATGCGCGTGGTGTTTTCTGCTTACTCATCGTCTATCCCCTACTTCTTCTCAGCCGTTTTCTTTTCGTTGCCACCATGCGCCTTGAACTCGCGGGTAGGTGCAAACTCACCAAACTTGTGACCGATCATTTCTTCGGTAACTGCCACAGGAATGTGCTTCTTGCCGTTATAGACGCCAAACGTTAAGCCCACGAACTGGGGCAGAATCGTTGAGCGGCGCGACCAGATAGCAATCACCGTATTGCGGTTGCTCTTGTGCGCCTTCTCGGCTTTTTTGAACAGATACCCATCGACGAACGGGCCTTTCCATACAGAACGTGTCATGATGAATCTCCCTACTTCCCACGGCCCTTCGCCTGATGGCGAGTGCGGATAATGAGTTTGTTTTTACGTTTCGGATTACGGGTTTTAAAGCCCTTGGTTGGTTGGCCCCATGGCGTCACTGGGTGACGGCCACCAGAGGTCTTCCCTTCACCACCACCATGTGGGTGATCCACAGGGTTCATCGCCACACCACGAACATGCGGACGCTTGCCCTTCCAGCGGTTACGGCCCGCTTTACCAATCACTTCGTTCTGGTGGTCTGGGTTTGACACCGCGCCAATGGTTGCCATGCAGTCGCTTGGCACCATACGCAGTTCACCCGAGCGCAGTTTGATCTGGGCATAACCCGAATCTTTACCCACGAGCTGAACATACGCACCGGCGGAACGACCAATCTGGCCACCTTTGCCAGGCTTCATTTCCACGTTGTGAACGATCGTACCGATCGGAATGTTCGCCAGCGGCATCGCGTTGCCGGGCTTGATATCAGCCTTCACGCCCGACACCACGAAATCCCCTTGGTTCAAGCGCTGTGGCGCCAGAATGTAGCTCTGCGTGCCGTCCTCGTATTGAATGAGGGCAATGAACGCCGAACGGTTTGGATCATACTCCAAACGCTCCACGCGCGCGGGCTGGTCGAACTTGCGGCGTTTGAAATCAATCAAACGGTATGCCTTCTTGTGCCCACCGCCCTTTTGGAACGAGGTCACACGGCCCGCGTTGTTGCGCCCACCGGTCGAGGTCGTCGCTTCCACCAGCGTTTTCACTGGCTTGCCCTTGTACAGGTCCGAGCGATCAACAAGTACCAGCTGACGCTGGCCTGGTGTCGTTGGTTTGAAATGTTTTAGTGCCATGGGTTTCTCCCCTTAATCCTTTATTTTGCGCCAGCGGCGAAATCGATGGTGCTGCCCGCTGCCAGAGTAACGATAGCTTTACGCAGATCATTGCGTTTGCCATCGCGGCCACGGAACTTCTTCGCTTTCCCTTCAACGTTGATGGTGTTCACTTTGAGCACCGACACCTTGAAGATCGACTCGACTGCTTTTTTCACGTCGTTCTTGGTCGCCGTGGGCGAAATTGCGAACACCACTTTGTTCTGCTCTGCAGCAGCGGTGGTTTTCTCGGTCACCAGCGGACGCTCGATCACATCGTACAGACGTGCCGAGGCAAGGGCGCTAGCAGGCTTGCTGCTTGCCGCTTTTGCTGGCTTTGCTTTTTTGCTTAACAAACTCACTTGAGCCTCGCTTCCAGTGCCACCACAGCATCTTTGCTGAGCACTAATTCTTTGTGACGCAAAATATCATAGACGTTTGCCCCTTGAACCGGCAGTGCATCTACCCCTATCAGGTTACCAATCGCCTTGGCAAACACCGCATCCACCTGCTCGCCCGAGATGAAGAGCGGCTTGGTGAGACCCATTTTCTTGAAGTTCGCGCTCACCGCTTTGGTTTTCGCATCCTTCAGGGCAATGGCATCGACGATGATCAGTTTGCCTTCAGCAGCCTTGCTCGACAGCGCATGCTTGAGACCCAGCGCACGCACCTTTTTAGTGAGGCTGTACTCATGGCTACGAACGACCGGGCCATGCGCACGGCCACCACCCTCTTGGTGTGGGCCACGGGTCGTACCCTGACGCGCACCACCGGTGCCTTTTTGCTTGAATGGCTTCTTACCCGTACCCGATACTTCGGCGCGGGTTTTGGTTTTGTGCGTGCCAGCGCGCGCTTTCGCACGCTGCCATTCCACCACGCGCTGAAGAATATCCCCGCGCGGGGTCAGACCGAACACAGCGTCAGAGAGCTCGAGCTCGCCAGCGGCCTTGTTCTCTAGGGTGACAACATTCATTTTCATGGTGCTTACTCCGCTTTATCTTCTGCTGCGGCTGGCGCTTCGGCGGCGGGCGCCTCGGCTACAGCTTCTGCTTTTTTCATGACTGCTGGGTACGGAGCATCCGCTGGGCGTGCACGCTTGTGTGCATCCACCACCTGTACCACCGCATTATCAACGCCGGGGACCGAACCTTTGACCAGGATCAGGTTACGCGGCTCGTCGATCTGTACGATCTCGAGGTTTTCGATAGTCACGCGCTCTACCCCAAGGTGGCCGGCCATTTTCTTGTTCTTGAAGGTACGGCCTGGATCCTGACGTTGACCGGTCGAACCATGCGAGCGGTGCGATACCGAAACCCCGTGCGTTGCCTCAAGGCCCGCGAAGTTCCAGCGTTTCATTGCACCCGCAAAACCCTTACCTTTCGTGATACCAATCACGTCGATATACTGGCCCGCGACAAAGTGGTTCGCACGAATTTCCTGACCAACGGGAAGCAGTGCATCCTCGGCCACGCGGAACTCGACAAGCTTCTTTTTCGCTTCAATATTGGCTTTCGCAAACACAGCTTTTTGCGCCTTGTTCACGCGGTGTGCCTTGGCTTTGCCTGCACCCACCTGAACGGCCGTGTAGCCATCTTTTGCTTTGGTACGCTGCGCCGTCACTTGAACATTGTCCAGCTGCAGCACGGTGACAGGCACGCTACGACCGAACTCGTCGTAAATGCGGGTCATCCCGATTTTGTTAGCAATTACTCCAGTACGCGACATGGTCAACTCCCTACGCTGCGTTCAAAACGGTGATTTCAACTTCCACACCCGACGCGAGGTCGAGCTTGCCAAGCGCATCCACGGTCTGTGGCGTTGGCTCAACAATAT
>CAZOFC010000030.1:0-14696 GCA_964578965.1 uncultured Azospirillum sp. | reverse complement strand
ACGACTTTGATGTGTTCGTGCATCGTGGTGCCGGGGCCTACGTTTGCGGCGAAGAAACCGCGCTGATCGAATCGCTTGAGGGCAAAAAAGGCCAACCGCGCTTGAAGCCGCCATTCCCCGCCGCCATGGGCGTGTGGGGTTGCCCCACCACCGTGAACAACGTCGAATCCATCGCCGTGGTGCCGGAAATTCTGCGGCGTGGGCCCGAATGGTTCGCAAGCTTCGGCCGCCCCAACAATACCGGCACCAAAATTTTCTGCATCTCGGGCCATGTCAACACCCCGTGCAATGTCGAAGAATCCATGAGCATTCCGCTGCGTGAGTTGATCGAGAAACACGCCGGTGGCGTGCGCGGCGGGTGGGATAATTTGCTCGCGGTCATCCCCGGTGGCTCAAGCTGCCCACTCATTCCAAAATCCGTGTGCGACGATGTGCTGATGGACTTTGATTCCCTGAAAGAAGCACGCACAGGGCTTGGCACAGCAGCAGTGATCGTGATGGATAAGAGCACGGATATTGTAAAAGCCATCGCGCGCCTGAGCAAATTTTACATGCATGAAAGCTGCGGCCAATGCACCCCATGCCGCGAGGGCACCGGCTGGCTCTGGCGCCAGATGGAGCGCATGGTGGTGGGTAACGCCCGTCGCGAGGATATCGACCATATGCTGGATGTGGCAAGCCGCATCGAAGGCCACACCATTTGCGCGCTGGGGGATGCGGCGGCATGGCCCGTGCAAGGCCTCGTGCGCCATTTCCGCCCTGAAATCGAACGCCGCATTGATGAGTTTACGGCGAACAGCAAGAGGGCGGCGTGATGCAATGGCTTGCTTACATTAGCAATGCTTTACTCATGGTGGCAGGAGTCTCCGCACTGGATGAATTTGGTCATAATCTGGATGGCGGTGAACAGTTTGTCGCATGGGTTATCTTTGGATCGGCCATTGTTAATCTTATTGTCTTTTTTTCTATTACAAAAAATGATTTTCTATTTTTTAACAAAGAAGAATTGAACCTGCGCAAGCAAATCAGAACGTTAGAACTAAAAAAGAAGCTGCATGAACTGGAGAAGGAATAGGCGGTTATTTCAAGATTAAACTCAAACCACTCCGCGCGTCATTCCCGCGCAGGCGGGAATCTTAAAAATGTAGGAGTGGGTATTGGGTTGATAAAGGTAAGATTCCCGACTCGCCTTTGGCTCTCGGGAATGACAGAGAAAGTAAGATTCTCGCCTGTGCGGGAATGACGGGATGGATGGTTGGGAGTGAATAGGCTTCATGAAACAGTTTTGTGTTTACATGATGGCGAGTAAGAAAGACGGTGTAATTTATATTGGTGTGACGAGTGATTTAATAAAACGTAATTGGCAGCACAAAGAAGGATTGGCAGAGGGGTTTACGAAGCAGTATTGGGCGAAGCGGCTAGTATATTATGAGCTGCATGAAAATAGTGAATCGGCGATTGCGAGGGAGAAGCAATTGAAGAAGTGGAATCGGGATTGGAAGATTCGATTGATTCAGGAAAAGAACCCCGATTGGCTTGATTTGACACTTGAGATTTTGGGGATTGAGTGAGAGATAGAACTAAGATTCCCGCCTGCGCGGGAATGACGAAAAAAGAGAATGAAACGAGGACAACATGCCACGTGAATATAAAGTAGTGCTCTACCGCGAAGGGTTGCTGGGGAATATTTTCCTTGCGGGCTCGCGCGTGAACCCCATGAAGTTCACGAACTTCCTGAACGAGAATGCGCGTGAAGGCTGGCGCGTGGTGACGATGGACCGTGAGAGCCGTCGTGAGCTGCTGTTCTTCAAGCGCGAGGCCTTCGTGGTGATTCTGGAGCGCGGCGAATGAACGATTTCAACAAACTCTCAGCCACCGGCAAAGCATTCATCGTGCTCTTTGCCAGCTATGGGGCGATTCTGATCGCGACCTTATGGCTGGATGCCTGGGCGAATGAGATTTTTGTGAAAGTGACCATCACCTATGTGGTGACAATCATCCTGCTGGCCATCATATACCTGATTCGCCGCGAATTTATTGATGACGAAAAAGCAAAAACCGACAAGTTCATGGATTAAGACATGCCAACACTGAAATTAGACGGACGCGAAGTTGAATTTAACGCCGGGGAATCGGTCATCCAGGTCTGTGACCGCGAGGGCGTCGAGATCCCGCGTTTTTGCTATCATGACCGTTTGAAAATCGCGGGCAATTGCCGCATGTGCTTGGTGGAAGTTAAGCCCGGGCCACCAAAGCCGCAAGCCAGCTGCGCGCTGCCTGCTGCTCCGAACATGGAGGTGTTCACCAACACACCGATGGTGAAAAAGGCCCGCGAAGGGGTGATGGAGTTTTTGCTCATCAACCACCCGCTGGATTGCCCGATCTGCGACCAAGGCGGTGAGTGCGATTTGCAGGATGAGGCCATGGCCTATGGCTCCGGCAAAAGCCGCTACGCCGACCACAAGCGCGCGGTCGAAGAAAAACACATGGGCCCGCTGGTGAAAACCACCATGACGCGCTGCATTCACTGCACCCGTTGCGTGCGCTTTGTGGATGAAGTGGCGGGTGTGCCCGAAATTGGCGCGCTTGGCCGTGGCGAGCATATGGAAATTACCAGCTACCTTGAGCGTGCACTCACGAGTGAACTTTCCGCCAACATCATCGACCTTTGCCCGGTAGGTGCACTCACCAGCAAACCCTATGCCTTCAACGCGCGGCCATGGGAGCTGACGAAAACGGAAAGTATCGACGTGCTCGATGCCGTGGGCAGCAACATCCGTATCGATACACGTGGTGAAGCGGTGCTGCGCATTCTGCCGCGCCTCAACGAAGAGGTGAACGAGGAATGGCTGGCCGATAAAGCCCGATATGCGTGCGATGGCCTGAAATCGCAGCGGCTTGATCGCCCCTATGTGCGTAAAAACGGCAAGCTGGTTGCCACCAGTTGGGAAGAGGCGCTTGAAACGGTGGCAAGCAAAATGAATAGCCTCAAGCCCACGCAAATTGCCGCGATTGCCGGTAATTTAAGCGATGTCGAGGCGATGGTTGCCTTGAAGGATGTGATGACGAGCATTGGCTCGCCAAACCTTGAATGCCGCCAAGACGGCGCAAAAATTGACGCGAGCGACCGTGCAAGTTACCTAATGAACACCGGCATTGCAGGCCTTGCGCAGGCCGATGTCGTGCTACTCATTGGCACCAACCCGCGCCACGAAGCGCCGCTCGTCAATACCCGTCTGCGTCAGGCTTACCTTAAAAACGGCGCGCAGGTGTTTAATGTCGGGGCTAGCTTCGACCTCACATTCCCCGTGCATCAGCTTGGCACCAACCCACAAATCCTGAGCGAAATCGCGGCGGGTAAACACCCCGTGGCCGAAGCGCTCAAGCATGCGAAAAACCCGGTCATTATTCTCGGCGCTGGCGCGCTCGCCCGTGCGGATGGTGAGGCGGTGCTGGCTGTCAGCAAGCAGATCGCCGCGAACTGCAACGTCGTGCGCGAAGGCTGGGATGGCTTTAACATGCTGCATTATGCTGCTGCGCGTGTCGGTGCGCTCGATGTTGGCTTCGTGCCACAATCAGGTGGGCACGACATGGCAGGCATCATCGATGCCATCAGCAAAAAAGAGATCCAGATGGTCTATTTGCTTGGGGTCGATGAAATCGACATGAGCTATTTTGGTGATGCGTTTGTGGTCTATCAAGGCCACCACGGCGATATTGGCGCCCACCGCGCGGATGTGGTGTTGCCCGGCGCGGCCTACACCGAAAAAACCGCCCTTTATGTGAACACCGAAGGGCGCCTACAGGAAACCCGCCGCGCCTTGTTCCCCCCAGGCCAAGCGCGTGAGGACTGGACGGTGATTGCAAGCCTCGCCAATGTGCTGGGCAAGCCGCTGGCTTATGCCGACCACACCGCGCTGCGTGCGCGCATTGTGGCGCAGTTTCCAAGTTTTGCACAGATGGATGCGTGCGTGCCCGCCACATTCATGCCGCAAACTGGAGCGGTCGGTGCCATCAAGCCCGAAACATTTGACTACCCGATTCATAATTTCTACATGAGTGACCCCATCAGCCGCACGAGTAAAACCATGGCGGAATGTACGGAGTCCTTGCGCCAAACGCGGGAGAAGAAGGCAGCATGAGTGAGTTTCTGACCAGCGAGCTTTGGCTCAACGCCATCCTACCGACCCTCACCATCATCGGGAAGATTCTGCTCATCACGGTGCCGCTGCTGATTTCGATGGCGATGCTGACCTATGCCGAGCGCAAGGTGATTGCAGCCATGCAGCTGCGCCGCGGCCCAAACGTGGTTGGCCCGTTCGGCCTGTTGCAGCCGTTTGCGGATGGTTTCAAGCTGTTCATGAAGGAAACCATCATCCCAAGCAAAGCGAACAAGGTCATGTTCCTGCTTGCACCGATGATTACGTTTGCATTGGCACTGCTCGGCTGGGCGGTGATTCCGTTCTCAAGCGAATTCGTGGTCGCGGATTTGAATGTCGGCGTGCTCTATCTTTTTGCGGTGTCGTCGCTCGGTGTGTATGGTATCATCATCTCTGGCTGGGCTTCAAACTCCAAATACGCGTTCCTTGGCGCCATCCGCTCAAGCGCGCAAATGGTGAGTTACGAGGTTTCCATCGGCTTGGTCATCATCACCGTGCTGCTGTGCGTCGGTTCGCTCAACCTCAACGATATTGTCCATGCGCAAGCAGGTGGCATCACGCATTGGTATGCGTTCAATATCCTCTCGGGCGGCTTTCCGCTGCTACCCATGTTCGTGATTTTCTTCATCTCGGGCTTGGCGGAGACCAACCGCCTGCCGTTCGATTTGCCCGAGGCAGAGGGCGAGCTGGTTGCTGGTTACAATGTCGAATATTCCTCGATGAGTTTTGCGCTGTTCTTCCTAGGCGAGTACATCAACATGATTCTCATGAGCGCGATGACGGTGACGCTGTTCCTTGGCGGCTGGCAGTCACCCTTCGCGGGTGAGTTCATGGGCTTTGTGCCCGCGGGCATCTGGTTCATCCTCAAAATCTGCCTCTGCCTGTTCGTGTTCCTGTGGGTGCGCGCCACCTTCCCACGCTATCGCTACGACCAGCTGATGCGTCTGGGCTGGAAAATCTTCCTACCGTTTTCGCTGCTGTGGGTGGTCCTCACCGCAGGCTACCTTGTTTACACCCATCAACTGCCGAGTTAAATCATGGCTTCACTCTCTGGTTTCACGCGCTCATTCCTGCTGACCGAGTTACTCTCGGGCATGTGGCTTACGCTGAAATATTTCTTCACCAAAAAATCGGTGACCATCAACTACCCCTACGAAAAGGGCCCGCTTTCACCGCGCTTCCGGGGTGAGCACGCGCTGCGCCGCTACGCCAACGGCGAGGAGCGCTGCATTGCCTGCAAACTGTGCGAGGCGATTTGCCCGGCACAAGCCATTACCATTGAGGCAGAAACGCGCGATGATGGCTCACGCCGCACCACGCGCTACGACATCGATATGACCAAATGCATCTATTGCGGCTTCTGTCAGGAAGCCTGCCCAGTGGATGCGATTGTGGAAGGCCCGAACTTTGAATACGCGGTCGAAACGCGTGAAGAACTTTTTTATGACAAAGCAAAACTCTTGGAAAACGGTGACCGCTGGGAGCCAGCAATCGCCGCGAATCTGAAAGCGGATGCTGAGTACCGTTAAACCACTTGTGAGCTGCAATCCTATCCGCTAAGGCAACGACAAAAATGGAAACCGCATGATCGCCGATGTCACCAGTATCCTGTTTTATGTATTCGCCAGTTTTCTGATGCTGTCTGCGTTTGCGGTGATTACCTCAAAAAACCCGGTACACTCCGTATTTTTTCTCATCGTCGCGTTCTTCAACGCGGCCGGGCTTTTTGTGCTACTCGGCGCCGAATACATCGCCATGACGCTGGTGATTGTATATGTTGGTGCAGTCGCGGTGCTGTTCCTCTTCGTCGTCATGATGCTCAACATCAATTTCGAGAAGCTCCGCATCGGTTTTGCATCCTACCTGCCGGTGGGTATTGGCGTTGCCGTGGTTCTGTTCGCCGAGCTTGCGGCACTGCTTTATAGTTCCATTCTAACGCCTGCCACGCTTGCAAGCCCTTCAAGTCCCACGCCGGATGTAACGCAGGTCGATAATGCGCATGCCATTGGCCGCGTGCTTTATACCGATTACCTCATCGCCTTTCAGCTTTCAGGCGCCATTCTGTTGGTTGCGATGATTGGTGCCATCGTGCTCACCCATCGCCATCGTCCGGGCGTGAAGCGTCAGAAAATCAGCAAACAGCTGGCCCGCACGCGCGATGAGGCCGTGGTTATGGTCAACGTCAAGCCAGGGGAGGGGATATAATTATGAGGCAGGGAACCTGACATGGAAGACGTCGCTACCACCGCCATCACCCACGCTGCGCCCATTAGCCAAGTGCTCTATGGTTCCATCACCATGGGTCACTACGTAATGCTCGCGACCCTATTGTTCGTGACTGGTATTTGTGGCATTTTCCTTAACCGTAAAAATATCATCACGCTGCTGATGAGCATCGAGCTCATGCTGCTGGCGGTGAACATCAATTTTGTCGCGTTTTCCGTGAAGCTCGGTGATCTGGGTGGTCAGGTCTTTACGGTATTCGTGCTCACCGTTGCGGCCGCTGAGGCAGCGATTGGTTTGGCGATTCTTGTCGTGTATTTCCGCAATCGCGGCACGATTGATGTTGAAGATATTTCGTCGTTGAAGGGATAAGCATGTTGAATTTTGCCACCCACAGCGTCATTCATCGGACTCGAGGTGCTCATGTACTAAATGTACACTGCGCGCCTCTCGCCTCGAATTCCTTGTGTGTAACAAAATTGAACATGCTTACGAGGGTCTTTTAATGCTTTCGCTCAACGAAATGGTGGTTGCTTGTATTTTCTTGCCCCTTGTTGGTGCACTCATCAGCGGGCTGTTCGTGCGCACGATCGGCGATGTGCGCGCCCAGCGCGCCACCTGCATTCCGATGGTGCTGAGCGCGGTGTTCGCTGCCATCATTTTCGGTCGCGTCACGGCCTATGACCTCTCCATCAACGTTCATGTGCTTGATTGGATTACCTCGGGTGATTTTAAAACCCACTGGTCCCTCAAGGTCGATGTGCTCACGGCCATCATGCTCGTGCTCGTCACCTGGGTTGCGGCCATCGTGCATATCTATTCCGTCGGCTATATGAGCCACGACGACCACAAGCCGCGTTTCATGGCCTATCTCTCACTGTTCACCTTCAGCATGCTTATGCTGGTGACGGCGGATAACTTCATCCAGCTCTTCTTTGGCTGGGAGGGGGTAGGGCTGTGCTCCTATCTGCTCATTGGGTTCTGGTTCAAAAAGCCCTCGGCCTGCGCGGCTGCGATGAAGGCGTTCATCGTCAACCGTGTGGGTGATTTTGGCTTCGCCCTTGGCATTGCCGCAATCTTCCTCACCTTTGGTTCGGTCGATTTCGCGACCGTGTTCAAGGCAGCGGGCGAGTTCCATGCCAGCACACCCGAAGCGAGCTGGACATTGCTTGGCCTCACCGTGCCGGTGATGGACACGATTTGTTTGCTGCTCTTCATGGGCGCGATGGGTAAATCGGCGCAGTTCCTGCTCCACACCTGGCTGCCGGATGCGATGGAAGGCCCAACACCCGTCTCCGCCCTCATCCACGCCGCCACCATGGTGACAGCCGGGGTATTCATGCTCGCGCGGTGCTCGCCCTTATTCGAGCTTGCACCAACCAGCCTCATGGTCGTGACCTATGTCGGCGCATTCACCGCCTTTTTTGCCGCCACGGTCGGCCTAGTGCAAAACGATATTAAGCGCGTGATTGCCTATTCCACCTGTTCGCAGCTGGGCTACATGTTCTTTGCCTGCGGCGTCTCGGCCTATAACGCGGCGGTATTCCATCTCTTCACCCATGGTTTCTTCAAGGCACTATTGTTCCTTGGGGCAGGTTCGGTCATCCACGCCATGAGCGGCGAGCAAGACATGCGCAAAATGGGCGGTATATGGCGCAAGATTCCCTACACCTACGCATTCATGTGGATTGGCTCGCTCGCACTCGCGGGGATTCCGCTATTCGCGGGTTTCTACTCGAAGGACGGGATTTTAGAAGCTGCCTATGCCGCGGGCAGCACGCATGGCTATGTAGCCTTCGCGCTCGGTATTGCCGCTGCCTTCATGACTGCGTTTTATAGCTGGCGTCTCTTGTTCATGACCTTCCACGGCACCCCGCGCGCCGACCACCACACGATGGAACATGTGCATGAATCGCCACCGATCATGCTGCTGCCGCTGATTCCGCTGGTGCTCGGCGCGATTTTCGCCGGAGCGATTGGTTTCTATATATGGGGCATTCTCGACCCCGAGCTCACGTTCTGGAATGGGGCTATCACCATCATGGGCCATGGCGAACATGGTGAACATCATGCGCCATTCCTCATCCACCATGCGCCGCTCATTGCTGGGGTGTCGGGCATCAGCCTTGCGTTTTTGTTCTACATCCGCCGCCCGGAGCTTCCAGTGCTGCTCAAAATGCGCTTCTCGGGGCTCTATAAATTCCTGCTCAACAAATGGTATATCGACGAGCTCTATGACTGGCTGTTCGTGCGCCGTGCGGTAAGTGGTGGGCGCTGGTTGTGGCGCATGATAGATACCCGCGTGATCGATAATCTCGGGCCAAACGGGGCTGCCTTCATCAGCCGTGCGGTGGCGCGCGAGTCAGCACGGGCGCAAACGGGCTTCCTTTATCACTATGCCTTCTCGATGATCATTGGCCTGCTGGTGCTTGTCAGCTGGCTCTTATACACGGTGAACCGCTAATGTCGCATCTGCTTACCATTCTCATTCTCGCGCCGCTTGCCTGTGCGGTCGTCACTTATTTCTCTGGCCGCAGTGCCGCAAACGGGGCAGTCGCCGCGCGTTGGGTGGCGCTCATCTCCACCCTCGTCATATTTGCGCTGTCGCTCACGCTGCTGATTGGCTTTGATAGCACGAGCCATGAGTTCCAGTTCGTCGAGAAAGCGCCGTGGTTTGCGGGCTACAACATCAACTACCATGTGGGGGTGGATGGCATTTCGCTCTGGCTGGTGCTGCTCACCACTTTCCTCATGCCCATCTGTGTGGCCTGTAGCTGGAAATCGATCGATACCCGCGTCGGTGAATTCATGGCGCTTTTCCTTCTGCTGGAGGCACTGGTCATTGGCACCTTCGTTGCGCTTGATTTGCTGCTGTTCTATCTCTTCTTCGAGGCAGTGCTCATCCCGATGTATCTCATCATCGGCATCTGGGGTGGCAAGAACCGTATCTATGCGGCGTATAAATTCTTCCTCTACACCCTTGCCGGGTCGGTCTTGTTCCTGCTCGCGGTGCTCTATCTCTACTTCACCTTCAACACCACCGACATCCCAACCCTGATGGCGCAAGCACCCAGCATGGGGCTTGAGGTACAAAAATGGCTGTGGCTTGCCCTGTTCGCAAGCTTTGCGGTGAAGGTACCGATGTGGCCAGTGCATACCTGGTTGCCCGATGCGCA
Organism: uncultured Azospirillum sp.; assembly: GCA_964578965.1. Classification (GTDB taxonomy): domain Bacteria; phylum Pseudomonadota; class Alphaproteobacteria; order Rickettsiales; family UBA3002; genus QFOX01. Next base: position 5,137 of record CAZOFC010000030.1, on the reverse strand, counting down.
TGTGCAGGCACCCACCGCTGGCTCGGTCATTCTGGCGGGCATTTTGCTGAAACTCGGGGCCTATGGCTTCCTGCGCTTTTCGCTGCCCATGCTGCCGGATGCGTCGCATTATTTCGCCGATTTTGTCTTCGTCCTCAGTGTGGTGGCGGTTGTCTACACCTCGCTCGTGGCGCTGGTGCAGGAGGACATGAAAAAGCTGATTGCCTATAGCTCGGTCGCGCACATGGGCTTCGTCACACTCGGTATTTTCTCCTTCACCCAGCAAGGGGTGGATGGTGCGATGTTCCAAATGATTTCTCATGGCGTGGTCTCTGGCGCGCTGTTCCTCTGTGTCGGTGTTGTCTATGACCAAATGCACACGCGAGAAATCAAGGAATATGGTGGTGTGGTGAATGTGATGCCGTATTTTGCCGCCTTCTTCATGGTGTTCACCATGGCTTCGGCGGGCTTGCCAGCGACATCAGGCTTTGTCGGTGAAATGCTGGTGATCGTTGGCACCTATCAGGCGGCCCCTTGGGCGGCGGCGTGGGCGGCAACGGGCCTCATCCTCGGTGCGGCCTATATGCTCTGGCTCTATCGCCGCGTGGTGTTTGGCGAAGTGACCAACCCACATGTAAGCGAGATGAAGGATATGAACAGCGGCCAATGGCTCTATTTCGTGCCGCTGGTCGTCTCGGTTCTGTGGCTCGGCATTCACCCTAATTCCATCAGCGCCTCGATTTCTCCTTCTGTGAAGCATGTGCTCGCACAAGTATCGCGCCAGCTAGCGCCCGTAACGGAAGAAAAACAACCTGCGGAGCAAGCCCCTGCAGCCACCGAAAAAACTGATAGCTCAAAGGATGAATCATCGCATGGAGAGTAGTTTCGATCTCGCCGAGTTTGCGCTTCTGACGCCGGAGTTAATTGTCCTTGGCGGCGCGTTGTTGCTGCTCGTATTTGGTGCGTTGCGTGGCGCGCGTGCCACCGGCGGCATCACGCTGCTATCCATGGGCGTCATGCTTGCCGCACTTTACTATGCGTGGCCAACCGCTGGCGGAAGCGCCTCGACCGTGTTCAACGACATGCTGGCGATGGACGACTTCACCCAGTTCGTGAAATGCATGGTGCTGATTGCTTCCACTCTCGTCCTCGGCATGAGCTTTGACTGGCTGGCCATCGGCCCGCACAAAAAATTCGAATACCCAGTCCTCGTCTTGCTCTCGACCGCGGGGATGATGGTCATGGTTTCGGCCAATGATTTGCTCACGCTCTATCTTGGGCTCGAGCTTTCCTCCCTCGCGCTCTATGTGCTTGCTGCCTACGACCGCGACAATGCCACAAGCTCCGAGGCAGGGGTGAAATATTTCGTGCTCGGTGCGCTGTCCTCGGGCATGCTGCTGTTTGGCGCAAGCCTAGTCTATGGCTATACCGGCACCACCAACTTCACGACGATGATCGAGCTGTTCGCCAATGGCGACGAAACGCAAGCCTCCGTTGCCTATGGTGCGGTGGTGGGCATGGTTATGCTTGTCATTGCGCTCAGCTTTAAAATCTCCGCCGTGCCCTTCCATATGTGGACGCCGGATGTCTATCAAGGTGCGCCAACCCCAGTCACCATGCTGTTTGCCACCGCGCCCAAAATCGCGGCGATGGCCATTTTCATCCGCTTGCTGATGGACCCCTTCGCCAACCTGCTGCCCGATTGGCAGAATATTCTGGCTATCATTGCTGTCGCCTCGATGATGGTGGGGGCGTTCGGTGCGCTCACGCAAACCAACATCAAGCGCCTGTTGGCCTATGGCTCAATTGGCCATGTGGGCTACATGCTGGTGGGCCTGGCCGCGGGCACGCCCGAGGGCATCAAAGGCGTACTGATTTATTTTGCGCTCTATTTGTTCATGAGTGTGGGCACCTTCGGCTTTGTGCTGTTCATGCGCCGCGCCGGTGAGCAGGTGGAAAATATCTCCGACCTTGCGGGCCTCTCCAAAACTTCGCCGCGTGGGGCGTTGTTTATGTTGCTGATGATGTTCTCGATGGCGGGGATTCCGCCACTCGCGGGGTTTTACGGCAAGTTCTTCGTGTTCTTGTCAGCCATCCAGTCCGAGCTTTATGGCTTGGCGGTGATTGGCGTGCTCACCTCGGTGGTCGCGGCTTTCTATTACCTGCGAATCGTGAAGGTCATGTATTTTGATGAACCCGTGCTTGGCCTCGAGCGCCATGTGCCCTTTTTCAGTCAGGCGGTGCTCCTCATTTGCGCGCTTGTGACCGCCTTGTTCTTCCTCTATCCTGCGGCCTTATTAGATGCAGCACAGCGCGCCGCAGGAGTATTCAGTTGATGACACGCACCCACGCCGACACGTTACTGAACGATTACCATCTGCTTTCGTATGACATGCTCGATAGCACCAACTCCGAGGCGCGCCGCCTTGCCGGGGGTGGGGCATCGCACGGCGCTGTCATCTGGGCCAAGCGACAAAGTGCAGGCCGTGGGCGCATGGGCCGCGAATGGGTCTCCTCGGAAGGCAATCTCTTCACCACCGTGCTCATCCACCCACCAGTGAAGCTTGAGGCATGCCCGCAGCTTTCCTTCGTGGCGGCACTGGCGGTTGCGGAAACGCTGGAAGGCATCTTGCCCGAATCTGCTAAGATTGCCTGCAAATGGCCGAACGATGTGCTGGTGGGTGGCAAAAAAATCGCCGGTATTCTTCTCGAGGCCTTCACCACAAAAGAGCTGCTGGGTGAAAAACAATGGATCGCGGTGGGCGTCGGCATCAATGTCGATAGCGCGCCCGAGCATGTGATGTTCCCAGCGACCTGCCTGCGTGATGCCGGGGTCGAGCTTATCAGCGCCAAAATCGTGCTGTCGCGCTTTGCGCATCATTTCATCCAGTTCTATGATTTGTGGGCGAGCAAGGGCTTCACCCCCATCGAGAAGGCGTGGCTTGCCCGCGCCCACCAACTGGGTAAGGCCGTCGAGGTGGTGGTGGGCGATGCGCTTGAAACCGGCGTGTTTGAGGGTATCGATGCAACCGGTGCCATGCGCTTGCGCGATAAGAAGAAAAACATCCGCAGCATCAACGCGGGCGATGTGTTTTATAAGGAACCAGCGTGATGGGGCGCACCCTTATGCAGCAAACTCAGAACCCAACTCCCCCCTTGAGGGGGAGTCGAAACGGCTTGCCGTTTCGGTGGGGGGCTGCATCGCGAACAATTCCCCCCACGGATTTGCAAGAGCAAATCCCGCTCCCCCTCAAGGGGGGAGCTAAAGAGTGCGTATCGCGTTTATTTCTTATTCTGAAAGCGAGCGCCTAACATGTTACTTGCGATTGATATTGGTAACACCAACCTCGTGTTTGCGTTGTTTGATGGGGCGACGGTCAAAGCCCAATGGCGCATCCGTACCGACCCACACCGCAGCGCGGATGAATATGCGGTTTGGCTGTTTGCGCTCATGGCCCGCGCCGGGGTCAAGGAAACGGATATCGCTGCCGTGATTATGGCCTCCGTGGTGCCGGATGCGAACTTTGGCGTAAAAACCTTCGTGCGCCAGTACCTGAAACGCGACCCGCGCCTGATTACCACCGGGGAGGTGGATGTGGGAATGCCGATCTTGCTTGATAACCCGCGCGAGCTTGGGGCTGACCGCCTCATCAACGCCTTCGCGGCATGGAGCGAGCAGCAAAAACCCCTCATTGTCATCGATTTTGGTACCGCCACCACGTTTGATGTGGTCTCGTCCAAAGGTGAGTATCTCGGTGGCGTCATTGCGCCGGGCATCAATCTCTCGCTTGAGGCATTGCAGCGCGCCGCTGCCAAACTGCACGGTATCGCCATCACCCATCCGGAAATGGTCATCGGTAAGAACACCACCAATGCCATGCAATCCGGCATTTTTTACGGCTATGCCGGGTTGATCGAGGGCATCGTCAGCCGCATCAAAGCCGAGCGCGGCGAGGAGATGGTGGTGATTGCCACTGGCGGCCTTGCCCCGCTCTATGCCGAAGCAACCAGCAGCATCAATCGGGTCGATACGGACCTGACCATCCGCGGCCTGCGCCTCATACACGAAAGAAACAGCTAATGGCATTCAACTTCAACGACTACAACGAAGACGTGCTCTTCGTGCCGCTTGGCGGCGCGAATGAAATCGGCATGAACCTGAACCTTTATCGCTACAAGGGCAAATGGATCATGATTGATCTGGGCATCGGTTTCGCCGGGCCCCATTTGCCGGGAATTGATATTGTCGTGCCCAATATCGACGCCATTACGCCCTATAAAAACGACATCGTGGGCCTCGTGCTCACCCATGCGCATGAGGATCATCTCGGCGCGGTCGCATCCCTGTGGCCAGAGCTTGGCTGCCCGATTTATGCCACACCCTTCACCGCCGCGGTACTGAAGAATAAGCTGGCCGAGGAGGGGCTTCAGGGCAAAGCCAAGGTGAATTTAGTGAAAGCTGGCGTGCAATACGACATCGGCCCATTTGGCTTTGAAATGGTGCCCGTGACCCACTCGATCCCTGAAATGCATGCCGTGGCTTTGCGCACGGATAAGGGCGTCATCATGCATACGGGCGATTGGAAACTCGATGATGCACCACAAGTCGGCGCGCTGACGGATGAAGCAACCTTGAGCAAATACGGCGATGAGGGCGTGCTCGCCATGGTCTGTGATTCGACCAACGTCTTCGTTGAGGGGGAATCCGGCTCCGAGGTCGATGTGCGTGCGGCACTCACCCAGATCATCCACGAATGCCCCGAGCGGGTGGTGGTCACAACCTTCTCCTCGAACATTGCACGGCTCGAAACGATTATTTATGCCGCACAGGATGCCGGGCGCAGTGTGGCCATTGCGGGTAAATCCATCTGGCGTATGGTCCACGCCGCGCAGGACGCAGGTTACCTCAAGGATGCACCCGCCTTCCTCACCGATATTCAAGGCATGGAATGCCCGCGTGACAAAGTGTTGTTCATCTGCACGGGCTGTCAGGGTGAATCACGCGCGGCGTTGAACAAAATCGCGCGCAACGATCACCCCGCCATTCGTCTGTCACCAAATGATACCGTCATTTTCTCCTCGCGCACCATTCCGGGGAATGAGGCCAATATCGGCTACATGGTCAATAAGCTCGTCACCATGGGCGCCGAGGTGCTGA
>CAZOFC010000029.1:0-14882 GCA_964578965.1 uncultured Azospirillum sp. | reverse complement strand
GTAATCGCGCACAAATTCTTCGCGCAGATCATCAATGAAAATTTCTTTCACACCGATCAGCTCGGCCTTGGCGCGCGGGGGTTCCAGCTCCTCGCCTTGGCCGATATCGGCGGTGAAGGTCACGACCTCACAGTTATATTCATCCTTCAACCATTTGAGGATGATGGACGTATCAAGCCCGCCTGAATACGCGAGAACGACTTTTTTGATTTGTTTGTTTGCCATGCCAACCCCTCAACGATATAATTCTGTGGTGATTAACAGATTCCCGCATACGCGCAAGACCGCTTTTAGCTTGGTCGAGCTATCAATCGTGCTGGTCATCCTCGGCCTGCTCGTGGGCGGCGTTCTCTCGGGCCAATCCCTCATCCGCGCGGCGGAGCTTCGCAGCTATGCCGCTGAAAGCGAGCGAATAAGGGCAGCGATGCACTCATTCCGTGATAAATATTTTTCTCTACCTGGCGATATGACGAACGCAACCCAATTTTGGGGGGTAGCTGCAGGCACAGGGAATGATGCGACCTGCGAAAATACCGAGTCAACCGACAATCGAACCTGCAATGGGAACGGCGACGGATATGTCGGCACGAATCAAGTGAATGAAGGAGAACGTTTTCGTTTTTGGCAGCAACTAGCGGCTGCTGGCCTAATCGAGGGCAGGTACACAGGCCGTACCGACTCGGCAACGTCTGGCAGCTTTGTGTTAACAGCTGGGAAAAACGTACCAAACTTAAAGGGGAGCGCTACCTTCACAGTCGTTGCAAAGGCAGATAGTCTGGGCAGTACTTTTATGTTCAATGGTACCCCGAGTGGAAACTATCTCGAATTTAGAAACTCTGCCGCTGGGTCAAGCTCTCAGCCCCTGGCCCCAGCTGAGCAATGGAATCTAGATTCCAAACTTGATGACGGAAGACCTGGATATGGCGTGCTTACCGGCCCAATAAGCACATGGAATGGCGTAGGCGCAACGTGTACTTCAACTACCGACCCATCCACGGCGAATTACAATCTGAATATCCCAGACAAGGTATGCCGTTTCAATCTGCTAGTGCTTTAATTGATTTCGCGGATTTACGATTAAAACCCCTTGCATCCCCGCGCGTGTTTGCGCATAACGCGGTGCAACAAATTTTAGTGCCACGCAGCTAGCGGCAACATACATTCTGGTGTCATGCCGTCTTCACGACGGCATCCCGCTTTTTTAAGTAAGCTGGACCCCGTCGTTCGACGGGGTGACATGTTCGGGGTGGTGTCGGCCCATAGCCCTATTCTAAGGAGCCTACCATGGATGTTTCAAAAATCGCGATTGGCGTGAACGCACCGGATGATGTGAATGTCATCATCGAGGTGCCAATGGGCTCCGAGCCCATTAAATACGAGCTTGATAAAGATTCAGGCGCGATTTTCGTCGATCGCTTCCTCCACACTGCCATGACCTACCCGTGCAATTACGGCTTCATCCCCCACACTCTCTCCGCCGATGGTGACCCAGTCGATGTGCTGGTGGTGGGCCGCCGCGCGCTGATGCCGGGCTGCGTGGTAGGTGCGCGCCCGATTGGTGTGCTGCTGATGGAAGATGACAAAGGGCAGGACGAAAAAATCCTCTGCGTACCCGCCCATCGCCTCCATCCGTTTTGGGATGATGTCGAGGAATATACCGATTTGCCGGAAATCCTTATCGAGCAAATCCGCCATTTCTTCGAGCATTACAAAGACCTCGAAAAAGGTAAATGGGTGAAGGTGCATGGCTGGGGCGATAAAGCCCGCGCCCGCGAGCTGATTATGGCCGGGATTGCCAACGCGAGCAAAAAAGCGGCTTAGCGGCCCTTTTGTGGTGGCGATTGCTCGCTATCGCCAGTCACGCTGCCCCAGTTGTTCAAGGTTCCACGGAAACGTTTAAGCGCTGCCGCATCGCGCTTGGGCTTGGGGCGCAGTTCCTCGGCCCTCATCGGCGGAGAGGTGACAATTGAATCGTTAGCCCCATGCAGCGCATGTAGTTCATCGGGCACGGCCACCCCAGCATTCAGCCAGCGGTTACGAATATTTTCAGCGCGCTCGGGTGTCATCCCCTCCGGAAAAGCATGCTCATTCTCGCTGTACTTACTGTAATCCATCATTCCTCCTAGCGCCTGCGTGTCGGCGGCGGACGACAATCGCTTTTATCTCTCGCTGCCCTTGGCGCGTTGTTTTGTTGCTTATCACCGAGGGCATCCCGGTCCTTTCGGTCGGCCCGCTTTTCATAGCCAGTGATGAATAACATCGTTTGAAAATCTGCGAGCGCCGCGGCATCGGCTTCAGGGTCAGGATTCATTGGCGCACTACGCCCAGCTTCCTCGCGCCCATGCCCCTTAAACCCTACCCCAAGCTTACTTTTCCCACCCGTACGCTCGACCCAGTCTGCTTTTGCCTTAGCCTCTTCTTCGGCCGCAGCTTTTTGAAGCGCCTCATTTAGTGCACGGCGCGCGAGTGATGCTTCGCGAATATCAATCTCCGCCAGCGGGATGTCATCTGTGCTATCATCCTTGGCAGCTGGAGGGGCTGGCACATCCGCCTGAGCGGCCCGCTCGGCATGATACGCTTCAAATTCTTCAAGCGACTCAGCAGTGGGCGCATCTTCAAGGTCGCGGGCGGCGGCCTTGGCGGCGCGCTTTGCCTTTGCAGCCGCTCGTCGCACTGCGTGATTAGCATCTTCACGGCCTTCGGCACGCAACCGTGCCGCCATGCCTTCTGGCAACAGCGTTTCATCTTCCAATCCATCGAATCGGCGGGCGCGACGTGCATCGCGCGCCGCGCGACCAGCCCGGTTGAGGTCTCCTGCCACATCTGGGGCAACATACTTTAGTGCATTGCCCAACTGCTCATGATTAGTCATTCGCCTGCCTGATGTTTTTGAAATGCGAATTCAAGAATAGCACTTCCGTGCTGAGCAACAAAGCGGGCAAAAAAATCTTCACACGACTGTAACATACTCACATTCATTTATTTTTATGCACGCCTGCGGCAATTTTGTGTCGGCCACCCCCAATAACCTACTGATATTGCAGTGCGTCATGCGGTTTTGCTTGCAATCCCGACAAAACCGACCTTTAACCGTGGCAATGCAACCAACCGACGAGGGTTAATTCCATGGAAATGAACGATATTCAGAATATTATTCTGGCCTGCGGTGGCCTGGCCATTGTTTATGGCCTGATCACTATCAAGAGCATTCTGGCGCAAAGCAAAGGCAACGCGGCGATGATCGACATCGCGGATGCGATTCAAGTGGGCGCGAGCGCTTACCTCAACCGCCAATATACCACCATTGCCGCCGTCGGTATCGTGATTTTCGGGCTGCTCGGCTGGCAGCTGGGTTGGCTTGTCGCTGTCGGGTTTGCCATCGGCGCGGTCATGTCGGGCCTTGCTGGCTTCATCGGCATGAATATCTCGGTGCGCGCGAATGTGCGTACGGCTGAAGCGGCACGTAGCGGCATGCAAAAAGCCCTCACCATCGCCTTCCGCTCGGGTGCGGTCACTGGCATGTTCGTGGTCGGCCTTGGTTTGCTTGGCACCGCAGGTTACTATTTCTATCTGCTTGATGAGGGCACGGAAGCCCGCACGATTTTGGAGGCGCTCGTTGCCCTGTCGTTCGGTGCCTCGCTGATTTCGATCTTCGCGCGCCTGGGTGGCGGTATCTTCACCAAAGGCGCTGACGTAGGCGCTGACCTCGTGGGTAAAGTGGAAGCCGGCATCCCCGAGGATGATGCGCGCAACCCTGCCGTGATTGCCGATAACGTGGGCGATAACGTGGGCGACTGTGCAGGTATGGCTGCCGATTTGTTCGAAACCTATGTGGTGACGATTGTGGCGACCATGCTGCTTGCCGCGATTTACTTCACTGGCGAAATGCAAAGCATGTTCATGGTGCTGCCGCTTGCCTTGGGTGGCGTGTGCATCGTAGCCTCAGTCATCAGCACCTACTTTGTGCGCCTTGATAAAACCGGCAGCATCATGCGTGCCCTTTACAAAGGCCTCATCGTTAGCGGCGTGCTTTCGGCGGGCCTCATCTACAAAACCATCGAGAAGCTGGTCGGTTTCACCACCCACTACAATGTGGGTGGCGTGGCGTCGAAGGCCAAAGGCAAACTCGCGGAAGTAGTTTATACCGGAGGCATCACCTTCACGGGGATGGAGCTGTTCTACTGTGCTATGGTGGGTCTCGGTGTCACCGGCCTGCTGGTGTGGATTACGGAATACTACACCTCGACCTCCTTCCGTCCGGTGAAGTCGATTGCGCAAGCATCGGCCACGGGTCACGGCACGAACGTGATTCAAGGCCTTGCCGTGTCGATGGAAGCGTGCGGCATGCCGATCATCGTCATCTGCGGTGGTATCTTGATTCCGTACCTGCTGTGCGGTCTGTTTGGCGTCGCCATTGCCGCGACCACCATGCTGGCACTCGCCGGCGTGATTGTCGCCCTCGATGCGTATGGGCCGGTGACCGATAATGCGGGCGGTATCGCTGAAATGTCGGGTCTGCCTTCGGAAGTGCGTGTCACGACCGATGCGCTCGATGCCGTGGGCAACACCACCAAAGCCGTGACCAAAGGCTACGCCATTGGTTCGGCGGCGCTCGCGTCGCTGGTGCTCTTCACCGCTTACGTGCAGGATATCAAGCACTACTTCCCAACGCTTGATGTGCAGTTCAACCTTGCGGATCCGTATGTTCTGATCGGTCTGTTCATCGGTGGCTTGCTGCCCTACTTCTTCGGTGGCATGGCGATGATGGCGGTGGGCCGCGCGGCAGGTGCCGTGGTGGTTGAAGTGCGTCGTCAGTTCAAAACCATCCCCGGTATCATGGAGCGCACGGCGAAGCCCGACTACTCCAAAGCCGTAGATATGCTGACCCGTGCAGCGATTCGTGAAATGATCGTGCCATCGTTGCTGCCAATCGTCACCCCCGTGGCGCTCTATTTCGTCATCAACGAAATTGCAGGCCAGGCGTCGGCGTTTGCGGCACTCGGTGCCATGCTGATCGGGATTATCGTGACCGGCCTGTTCGTCGCCATCTCGATGACCTCGGGCGGTGGCGCATGGGATAATGCGAAGAAATACATCGAGGAAGGCCACCATGGCGGCAAAGGTTCCGAGGCCCACAAGGCTGCGGTCACCGGCGACACCGTGGGCGACCCGTATAAGGATACGGCTGGCCCCGCGGTCAACCCGCTCATCAAGATTGCCAACATTGCAGCGATCCTGCTCTTGGCACTCCTTGCCCATGCGGGGGCGTAGAGATTACTTCTCTACGAGAGAAACAAAAAGGGCGGCCACCGGCCGCCCTTTTTTATTGATACCACCTTGCGCCTAGCGCGTCAGGGATGACTCACTCGCACTCGCGCGCGCTGCTTCACGTTCACTGAAGCTCGCATCAGCCGTGCGCGCGAGCAATGTATCCACTTTCTCTTCAAGGTTTGCAATGCGCGATTGCGTGCGGTTGAACTGTGCCTCCGGGTCACCCGATTTTTTGGCGCCAACGGCTAGGCCAACCCATGCCCCGACGCGGTGTACTACGGCAGAGCCAAGCACAGCACCGGTAATCATCAAGGCAGTGCGCCCACCAACCTTCACACCTATTTTATCAAGTCTGGCAGAGGTATCTTGAACAAATTGCCCGTTTCTATCGACGATATGTCCTGACAGCACTGCGCCACCAATCGCCCCCACAATACCGCCGAAGAATCCATAGACGCGGCTTTCAAGCAGCGCCAACGCCGGGGCGCTCGGGCCAGCATATTTCTCGTGCTTACTGTCGTGCAGTTCGGACATACCACTCCATTTTCTTGGTTATAGTATAGCGCAAATGCCACCGCGCGCGTGTGACAGTTCGATGACGATTGCTGCCCCCCATTCCCTCATTGCGCCGTCTTCGACGCTACGCTAGCTGTGATGGATGCGTTTCATCCGTGGGTTTTGTAGTATCGTCGCCGTAAGCAGCCTGCTGCTTGCCGTGCCCGCCCATGCTGCCTCGCTTGAGGCTACCTATGCCACCTGGGAATCGCTACGTTCGCCCGATGCTGGCCCCATTCGTTTCGAGGATGGCTATGGGTTTTTGCGCGCCCACCCGAGCTGGCCCGAGGAAAAAACCATTCGCCTGCGTACCGAAACCGCCGCCATGAACGACCGCCCCACGCGCGAGGTGATGGCGAAGTTCTGCGCCGATTACCCGCCTATTTCCGGGCGCGGGAAAATCGCCTGCGTGGTTGCAGGCGTGGGCGATGATGCAGCACAAAAGACCATGCTGCGCGAGGCATGGATCGACGGCGATTTTAGCGAGAATGAAGAGGAGCGCATCCTCAAATCTTATGGCGATGCACTTACTGGCAACGACCATCGGGCCCGTATGGAGCGCCTGCTCTATGACGGCAAGCTAGCCCCCGCCACGCGTATGCTGGCGCATGTGCCTGCATCCAGCCATCGCCTGCTCAAGGTGCGCATGGCGCTACTGGGCGGTGAAAAGAATGCCCCAGCGTTGGTCAAAACCCTTTCCGCCGCCGAGCAGCGCGATGCGGGCGTGCTGTTCGAGCGCCTACGCTTCCGCACCCGCAAGGGCGACCCAGACCTTGCCGACCTACTGCTAGCAGCGCCACAGGATGTGCCCTACCCCGGCCGCTGGTGGCCGATACGCCTGAGTGCGGCGCGCGATGCCATCAGCAAGCGCCAGTTCGCGCTGGCCTATTCCCTAATCGCCAAGCATGGCGAGCTGGAGGAGGAAGCACTGGCGGATGCCTTATGGCTTAAAGGCTGGCTGCTGCTGCGCCACCGCAACGATGCAGCCAATGCCTATAAAGCCTTTTACAGCCTTTACAGCGCTGTCACCACTCCGGTCAGCAAAGCACGGGCTGCCTATTGGGCCGCACGCGCTGCCGATAAAAATGGTAACGCCGATATTGCCCGCGACTGGCTAGTGAAAGCCGCCCGCCACCCCACCGTATTCTATGGTCAGCTGGCCCATGCATGGCTCAAGCCCAACGCACCGCTACCGCTACCCGCCGCCCCGACCGCCAGCGAAAGTGAGCGCGACGCGTTTTCTGCCGATGAACGCGTGGCGATGATTCGTCTGCTCGCCAAACGCGGCGACGAAAAAATGCGTGATTTATTCCTCACCAGCCTTGGGCTTCGCCTCACCAGCGAGGGGCAATTCGCCCTACTTGCCGAGCTTGCCCAAAAGGTCGGTGGCACCTATGCCGGTGTCGAGGCCGCAAAACTCGCGCTGCGTCAGGCGGTGGTCATTCTGCCTGCGGGCTGGCCGCGCCTTACCTTGCCCGAGAACCTCGCCATCGAACCCGCGCTCACGCTTGCCATCACCCGACAAGAGAGTGAATTCAACGCAACCGCGCGCAGCAGCGCCAATGCACAAGGCCTCATGCAGCTGTTGCCCAGCACCGGCAAACAGGTCGCGCGCAAGCTTGAGATGCCCTTCGGGCCCGACACGTTGGATGACCCGAGCCGTAACCTCACCCTGGGCTCGCATTACCTTGGGCAACTCATCAACGGGTTCGATGGCGCGTACATCCTTGGCATCGCGAGCTACAACGCGGGCCCGGGCAATGTGCGTGGGTGGATACAATCCCTCGGCCCTCCCCCCAAATCGCTACATGGTCGCATTGATTGGATCGAGTCCATTCCCTTCGCCGAAACGCGCAACTATGTCATGCGGGTGCTTGAGAATTTAAGCGTTTATCGTGGCCTCGCCGATGCGGATACGCCCCTTGCCATCGAACGCGACGTGAAGCGCGGGCTTTAGATACTGTCGTCAAATTCGCTAGGGCTTTGCGAAAACAAGGCGTTACGAGAACCGCAGCGTAAATGTACGTTAGAGTACATGCGCAGCGGAAGCGCAGTAATGCCTTGTTTGCAGCCAGCCATAGTAGAATATGACGACAGTATCTAGCCGCCGCCGCAGGAAGGCAAGTCGTTGATGGTGGTGCAGCCCTTTAATCCTGTCGGTTGGGTGTAGTAACTATCGTTGTCGCTTGGTGCAGGGCGAACGGCACCCCTTGGCTGCTGATAGAGATCAATCACATCCGACTTTTTAGGTGCAGGCGCGCAGGCAGCAAGCACTCCGCTGCTGACGATTACCGCCCAAACGATTGATTGCACACGCACCATATGCGCGGGCTATAGCATGGCAGGCGCTGCGATGCAGCAAAAACGTGGCGAAAGCAGTCGATTATCAGTTTTACCCCCTGATTATTAATCAAATCAGCAACATTTTAACCAAATATTAACTTTCTGTGGATTACTGTAGCAACCAGCTATGGAATCGCACTCCGTCCATGCCTTCACCGTCTCCCCACCCGAGGGCCAGCCCTTCGACTGGGCGCGGGATGGTATTTTGGCTGTCAGCATTCTTGGCATCCCCAATCTCAGCTTCGCCGTTCACCTATTGAGTGGCAAAATGCTGGCGATGCCACTCATCAAGCATGCGGTTATCTGGCTGGCCTTGAATCTTATCGCCATGGGGGTGCTGGTCACCATCCGCCGGCTCATCGTCACTCCGCTCTCACGCATCACCCAGCACCTGCAGCAGCTGCGCAATGCCTTCGCCGAGGAAACTGGCCTCATGCAGCCCTCCTCGGCCCTCAATGTGCCTCGCCTTGCGCTCGATATTGGGCGTTTCGTCAGCTTTGCCATCGAGCATCACCGTAAACATATCGAGGCAGAGCAAGCACTGGCGCAGGCGCGCGAGGTGATTGCCCAGTTCGCCCGCGAGCAGCAGGCAATCCTCACCTCCACCCACCGGGAAATCGCCGTCCAATATCAATCGGTGCTCGCCTATGCCAATTACCTTGAGGAGCAAATCACCGCCAATAAGCTCGACCCTGCACTTCGCTACGACCTCGACGATGTCTGCGAATCGAGTTTCAACCTCAAACTCATCGCCGGCGCCTTGAACATGATGCATGCAAAGGCAGCCCCGAACATTGATAATGTACCGCTTGCGCCACTGATGCAACAAACCATGCTGGCGCTGGCCCCTGCCCTTGACCGGCGCGCCATGAAACTCTCGACCGCCGAGGTGGACCTTTCTGTTGCCGCGCGGGGCGATGCGCAATCCTTAGCCCATGTACTTTGGATGATGCTGCTTGGCATGATTCGCTATGCCGCCGATGAGAGCACCCTGCGCATTCGCTGCCTGCACAGCCGCGATGGCAGCGAGGCCTTGCTCAGCATCGTGGTCAGTGAATTATCCGCAACCAGCCTGACTGAGGACGAGCGCGGCGAGCATCTCGCTCGGCGGCTTCAGCACCTGACCCCGCATCTGTTCGCTGAAACCATCAGCATTCATGCCAATATCCAGCTCGCGAATATGCTGGTGGGCCATGCTGGCGGGCATATCCATGTGCAACCGCTCACCACCACCTCATGCGAGGTGTGCATGACACTGCCATCAGCGCAGATTGATAAGGCCTGCGCGTAATGTCAGGCTGGCATCAGCTTAGTATGCTTAATAGTAATGGCGTCTGCATGGTGCAGGTGCCGCTCACACGGAGATTGTTATGAAAAAATCAGCCCTACTCGCTATCCTCGCCACACTCGCTGCTGGCCAAGCCCTCGCCGCCGAGCCATCCGCCCCGCCGGCAGGTGGCCCGCCACAGGGCAAACCGCCATTGCAGCACCTGTTCGATGACTCCGACGCTAACAAGGACGGCCAGCTTTCAAAAGCAGAATGGGTCGCCCGAGGGGAAAAAATGTTCGCCGAGATCGATGCCAACAAGGACGGCAACGTGACCACGGAAGAAATGAAAGCCCATCACGAATCAAAACGCGCGGAAATGGAGAAAAACCGTGTGAATGCTGGTGGTAAGCCCGAGGGCAAGCCCCCGGTCGATGCACCCACACCGCCTGAAAAACACTAACCTGACCTGAACGGATGTTACGAAGCACCCCGCAACGCGCGGGGTGCTTTTTTATTTGCGGCTGAGCAAAAACACGCCCTGCTCCCCAAACAGGTTGGCGGCAACCCCGCGCCCGGTGAATTTCACTTTGCGCCCTGTTGCATCGACCACTACGCGCGCCTCGATGGTGATGCCCAATTTTTCCGCCAGCGCCACAAAATCGGTGATGGTACAAAAATGGATGTTGGGCGTATCATACCACTGGTAGCTGAGCGTTTTGGTCACCGGCATACGCCCCTTAAGCGCAAGGTACAGCCGGTTTCGCCAATGGCCGAAATTGGGCACACTGACCACCGCTTTTTTGCCGATGCGCACAAGGTCGAGAAGCACCGCCTTAGGGTCTTTCATCGCCTGCAGCGTCTGGCTAAGGATCACATAATCATACGCGCTTTGCGGGTAATGCGGCAGGTCGGAATCCACATCGCCTTGAATCACTGCAATGCCACTGGCAATCGCGCGGTTGACGTCCTCTTGGTTAATCTCGATCCCGCGCCCATCGACCTGCTTTGCATCGCGCAGCCATTTGAGCAGCGCGCCATCGCCACACCCCACATCCAGCACCCGCGCACCGGGGGTGACGAGTGAAGCAATCACGGCAAGGTCGGGGCGAAGCGTGCTCATTGAAGCCCCCTTGCTCGTGCAGCGCCTTCGATGAACCCGCGCAGCGTGGCATGGAATGCTGGCTCATCGAGCAAGAAGGCATCATGCCCCGTATCCGTCACCACTTCGGTGAAGCTGACATTTGCGGCGGCGGCATTGAGGGCACGCACAATCGTGCGGCTCTCGGCGGTGGGGAACAGCCAGTCGCTTGAGAAGCTCACCACACAAAAGCGAATCGGTGTATCGCGGAATATCTCAGGGAGTGGTTTGCCAAAATCCGCCTCAAGGTCGAAATAATCCATCGCGCGGGTGATGTAGAGATAGGAGTTGGGGTCAAAGCGCTCGGTAAAACTCTGGCCCTGATAGCGCAGATACGACTCCACCTGAAAATCGATGTCAAAGCCATAGCCGACTTCGCGCTTATTTTGTAGGCGACGGCCAAATTTTTCCTGCAACCCCGCCTGGCTCAGGTACGTCACGTGCGCGGTCATGCGCGCCACCGCGAGGCCTTTGGAGGGATAGGTGCCACGTTCAAGGTAGCGCCCCTCGCTCCAGCCCATATCGGTCATAATGGCTTGGCGGCCCACCTCGTGAAAGGCGATATTCTGTGCCGAGTGCTTGGCCGCCGTGCAAATCGGCGCGCAGGAGAATAGCCGTGTGGGGTAGCGCGCCGCCCATTCGAGCGCAAGCATCCCCCCCATCGAACCACCGATGACCGCAAACAGCGTTTCAATCCCAAGCGCATCGATGAGCAACACCTGCGCGCGCACCATATCGGCGATGGTGATGACAGGAAAATCAATGCCGAATGCTTTGCCCGTCGCAGGGTTGATGGATTTAGGGCCGCTTGAGCCCATGCAGCCGCCCATCACGTTGCTGACGATTAAAAAATATTTATCCGTATCAAAAATTTTTCCCGGCCCCACCAGATCTTCCCACCAGCCGGCTTTTTGTGTCACCGGGTGGGGGCCGACGAGGTATTGGTCGCCCGTCAGCCCATGGCAGAGCAGGATTGCGTTCGATTTTTGGGCATTAAGCGTGCCATAGGTTTGGTAGGCCAGGGTCAGCTTCTCGAGCGTCGCGCCGCAATCAAAGCGAAAGCCGCCTTGGGGGCTAATATCCATGCATAGCCCAACGCTGACCTCGCGTTGCTCGGGGCCAAAACTTAACGGTAAATGATAGGGGTTACTCGCCTGCATGCCCTACCCATAGCGCGTTTGCGCCCGCGCGTGCAAGCCTTGCTTGCGTGTCGGGAAGCTATCGATTACATCCTTGCCCATGGATATCCCCGAACAACAGCTCGCCGCCCACCGCGCCCGTATCGACGCCATCGATGAAACCCTGACGCAATTGCTGATGGAGCGCACGGCAATTGTGGCGCAAGTCGGCGCCCTGAAGAATGCCACCTGGCCGCGTGATTGCCATATCCGCCCCGGGCGCGAGGCGCGCATGCACCGCACCGTTGCCAAGCGCTTTCGTGGCAGCTTGTTTTCCACCCGCGCGGCACTACTCATCTGGCGGCAGATCATTGGTGCTTCCACGGCACTTGAATCCCCGCTCAAGGTCGCGGTGATGGATAGCGAGCACCGCCCACGCGCCCGTAATTATTTCGGCGCAAATGCCCAGATTACCCTGTGCCACTCGCTTGCGGATGTTGCCACGAAGCTGAATGACAAAACCTGCACCATTGCCCTGCTGCCCGCGGCACTTGAAGCGGGCTGGTGGAACGCACTGCCCGAGGAGTTCCGCATTTTCACACAACTGCCCATCCTCGCGAAAGATAAGAACAACCTGCCGACGCTCTATGCCTTGGCCGCCATTGCGCCCGAGGATTCTGGCAATGATGTAAGTTTTTATGTCGAGGGCAATACACTAAAAACCCTTGATGGGTTTGTGTCGCCCGACGTTGCGAACCTGCCAAACGCCCGCTGGCTGGGCGCCTGTGCGAAGCCGATTGATATGGAGACAGTATGAGCATCGCTCGTTCTACTTGTCATGCCAAACTTGATTTGGCATCCATCGCGCGCAGCGCAAACAAAAATAACTGGATGCCAGCCTACGCTGGCATGACAAATTTATAGGGAGCATGTATGAGCCACCACCCCACCCCCAAACCCGGCATCATGGATATTTCGCCTTATGCCCCCGGCAAATCCAAGGCCGATGGAGTGGCGCGCGTCATCAAGCTATCGAGCAACGAGAACCCATGGGGCCCCTCGCCCAAAGCGATTGCCGCGTATGCCGCGCAAAGCGCTGATCTGCACCGCTACCCGGATGGTGGGCACGCGAGCCTGCGTGATGCAATTGCACAGGCCCAACACCTGCCAGCCGCGCAAATCATCTGCGGCGCGGGGAGTGACGAGCTTATTGGTCTTTTAGTGCATGCCTATGCGGGTGTGGGCGATGAGGTGCTGTTCAGCCAGCACGGCTTTCTCATGTATAAAATCTACACGCTCGGTAACGGCGCAACGCCCGTAACCGCACCCGAAAAAAACCTGCATACGGATGTGGATGCCCTGCTTGCTGCCGTCACCCCACGCACAAAAATCGTGTTCGTGGCGAACCCAAATAACCCGACCGGCACGGTGATTCCGTTCAGCGAAATTCGTCGCCTGCGTGCGTGCTTGCGCACCGATATTATCCTTGGCCTTGATGCGGCATATTCCGAGTACATGGACAGTCCGGATTACGAAGACGGCGTGTCGCTCGTGAACGAGAATACCAACACGGTGGTGTTGCACACCTTCTCGAAAATTCATGGCTTGCCGGCGCTGCGCTTGGGCTGGGCGTTTGCCCCCGCCCACATCATCGATGTGATGAACCGCGTGCGCAGCCCGTTCAATGTCAATGCCCCGGCACTGGCCGCTGGCATCGCCGCGATTGGTGATAAAGATTACCTGATCGAGATGCGTGAAAAAAATGCGGTTGAATTAGCGCGCGTGGCGCAAAGCATTGCCCAGAAAGGCTATGAAATTGTGACTGGCCTTGCCAACTTCATTCTTGTCAAATTCGGGGCGGATGCGGCGAAAATGAATGCGCACCTCGCCAGCCGCGGGCTGATTGTTAGGGATGTCACGAGCTATGGCTTGGGGGATTACCTGCGCATCAGCATTGGCACCACCGAGGAAAACACCTTACTGCTTGAAGCCATCGGCGAATTTCACAAAGCGCACGCGGCATGAGTGAGCGCCTGCACATCGCCCTGCTAGGTGCAGGGCAGCTTGGTGGTTCGTTCATCCTCGCACTTCGCGAACAGGATGCCGCCCTTTTCGTCACGGCGTATGACCCAGCCACGGCACATAGCACCGCCTTGAAGGACCGCGGTGCGGTCGATGTGGTCTGCACCACCCCCGAAGAGGCGGCTAAAGACGCGGATATGGTGCTACTTGCCGCACCGCTTGGCACCTATCGCGCGCTTGCTGCGGCCATTGCCCCCGTCATTGCGAATGGCACGATTGTGACCGATTTAGGCTCGGTCAAAGGCAGCATGGCGGCGGTGGCGCAAGCGCTGCCCACTGCCCATATCATCCCCGCGCACCCCATTGCCGGGAGCGAAAAATCAGGCCCCGCCGCCGCGCGCGGTGATTTGTTCCGTGGCAAACTTTGCATCCTCACGCCCGACAGCGATACGGATGAGCAGGCCTTCCGTGCCGTGGAGGCGTTGTGGGAAATGGCCGGTGCGGATGTGATCGCCATGCCCCACGAGGTGCACGACCAGATTTATGCCCATGTCTCGCATCTGCCGCATTACATTGCGTTTGTGGCGGCGCAGTATTTCCATGCTTGCGGTATTCGCATCGGGGCGGATGAAGCCATGCTCCAACAATTCCTGCGCATCGCACGCAGCAACCCGCGCATGTGGACGGATATCGCCCTTGAAAATCGCAGCGCACTGCTCCCCGCCCTTGGCACCTACATTGCCCTGCTCGACCATTTTGTGAGTGAATTGCGCGCGGGCGAACCAAGCGACGCGGTGGCCGATGTGGCCCAGCTCGCCAAAACCTTGCTGCCGCGCGTGCTCGCGTCCTGCCTCATTTCTGGCGTGTCGCTCTATGAACAGCAATCAGCCACTAACTTGCGCCCCTTCGGTGCCGGTGGCATGCGTGATATTGTTGCCCCCGCTGCCCTCACCCCCGAGGCCGACACCGAGGCGATGAGCCATAACGCGGTAGCGATGGCGAACATCATCGAAGGCATTATCCCGCGGTTTCGGGCGCTGGAATCCCTGATCGGGGCGGAGGACGCGCCAGCACTGTATGCGTCCATCAGCGCGATGGTCGATGACGCACACGCCATCATGAGCATTACAAATTAGCGGTAATCAGCGCTTTTAGTTCCCCGTGG
>CAZOFC010000028.1:0-15307 GCA_964578965.1 uncultured Azospirillum sp. | reverse complement strand
TCAGTGCTTGGTCGAACAACAGCCACAGCGCATCCGCCGCTTGCTCGCTCATGCCGCCTTTAGCCACTTGTCCCGCAAGTTGCACAATCACTGGGTGGGTTGGGTTAATCTCGAGCAGTTTTGGCGCACGTTTGGGCAGTTGTTTATGGTCGGCCAAAAAGCGTTCCATACGCATATCCATCGCGCCTTCGGCCACGCCAAGGCAAATGGGCGTATCGGCCAGTTTGCGCGTGGTGCGCACCTCGCTCACCGCATCGCCAAACAGGGTTTGCATCGCCTCGCACAGGGTTTTGGTGTCGGCGCTGCTTTCGGCGGCTTCTTCTTTCTTTTCCTCCTCGCCATCGAGGTGGAATTTCTCTAAATCCGCACCCGCTTTGGTGACGGAACGGAACGGAAGATCGCCATATTTTTGCGTCACGTTCGGCCAGAAATCATCGACATGGTCGGTAAGTAGCAACACCTCGATACCACGCTTGGTGAAGCCCTCGAGCTGCGGACTGGCTTTCAGCATCGCCAGTGAATCCCCGGTAAGGAAATAAATTGCCTCCTGCCCCTCGCGCATGCGAGCTTTGTAATCATTGAGGCTGATGAGCGCATCCGACGAGCTGCTGGAATAGAACCGGCACGCATCGAGAATTTTCTCGCGGGGGGAATTAGCCTCGCATAACCCTTCCTTGAGTGCCGCCCCGAAATTATCCCAGAACTTCGCATAATCGGCTGGGTCTTTTTCGGCACGCTTCTTCAGGTCCGTCAGCACACGACTCGTGACGGACTCACGGATTTTATCGAGCGTGGGTGATTTTTGCAGCGTTTCACGGCTGATATTGAGCGGCAAATCCGCCGAATCAACGACGCCGCGCAGGAAGCGCAAATAGGGCGGCACCAGCTCCACGCCCTCATCCGTGATGAATACGCGCTTCACATAGAGCTTCACGCGCGCGCGGCGCTCGGGGTGAAACAAATCAAACGGCTTAATGCCCGGCACATAAAGCAGGCTCGTATATTCCACCTTGCCTTCAGCCTTGGTGTGCATGACTGCCCAAGGTTTCTCGGGGCTGTGCGCCACATGGCGGTAAAATTCCTGATGCTGCTCGTCGGTCACCTCGCCCTTCGGCCGCGTCCAGATCGCGCCGCCTTCATTCAGGGTATGATTCACACCCTCGCTATCCGTCAGCGTAATCGGAAAGCCGATATGATCCGAATAGGTGCTGACAATATGGCCAAGGCGATGGCGATCGAGATATTCCTTCGCATCCTTTTTCATATGCAGGGTGATGCTGGTGCCGCGCGGCTGTGCATCCACCGCCTTGACTGTATAACTTCCCTGCCCGTCGGACTCCCATTGCCAGCTGGCATCCTCGCCGGCCTTGCGGCTGGTGACGGTCATTTTATCAGCGACCATGAAGCCCGAATAAAAACCCACCCCAAACTGACCAATCAGGTTCACATCCTTCACCCCATCACCCGACATGGATTCAAGAAACTCCTTAGTGCCGGATTTGGCAATGGTGCCCAAATTGGCAATCAAATCCTCGCGGTTCATGCCAATCCCGGTATCCGTGATGGTCAGGGTTTTGGCCTTTTCATTGAAGGTCAGGTGAATGTTTAACTCCGGCGCATCGCCAAGCAGGCTCTCATTCGTCAGCGCTTCGTAGCGCAGCTTGTCGCAGGCATCCGAGGCATTGCTGATCAACTCGCGCAGAAAAATATCACGGTTGGTATACAGCGCATGAATCATGAGGTTCAGCACTCGCGCGGTTTCCGCCGCAAAGGTTTTGGTCTCGGTTTCGTTTTTTTCCAATGTTTCGGCCATGGCATAGTCTCCTTATTTCTTGTCACCTCGTCGAGCGACGGGGTCCAGCTTTACTCGTTTGAGCGGGATGCCGTGGTGAATACGGCATGACCTGCATATAGGCCTGCTGGCATTCAGTGCAAGCCACCCCAACCCACAAAAATCTCTATTTTATCAGCCCGTTGCCATAAAACCGTCATATTTGGCTGCTAAACTCATAAGTGATTCTTTCTCTTTGGACGTTCTGTAATTTCTAGACAGGACCAATCTGAGGGAATCCGTACCAAGTCCCCACACCAACGTCGGGGAATGGGCGAAGCATAAGGTAAAGCAATCATGGCAAAGAAAGCCACAATCCAATGCCGTCCCTTAAAGGTGGCAAAGGATTTCTGGAGGCACGACCTTGTTCCGTTTTTAACAAACGTAATCGGTCGAGACTGGCACCGGAAGGCTACCTATCGCATTGAACCGGAAAGAAGCGTGATGCTTATCAAGTTCAAGAAAATGGGTTCTCGTGCACGAAGGAGGCTGATGTCTGCGCTCAAGCAACACATCAGCAACTTTCCCTGGGTCAGCTTGATTCCCTCGCGGGGAGTCGCTGTCTTGCGCTTTAACTTTTAGTTGCTGACTTCGGTTAGGTAACTGGAGTTTGGGGCTATTCACTTCGGTGGGTGGCCCCTTTCTTCATCAGCGCTGCACTGCTCTAAAACTCAACCAGCAATCAGCAAGCACCACGGCCATCATGGCCTCACCAACTGGCACCGCGCGGATGCCGACGCACGGGTCATGCCGCCCTTTGGTGACGATATCCGTGTTCTCGCCAGTTTTGCTGATGGTTTCAACCGGCGTTAAAATACTGCTCGTGGGCTTCACTGCAAAGCGCACCACCACCGGCTGACCGCTCGAGATGCCACCCAAGATACCCCCAGCATGGTTGGACGTGAATTCAACACCATTCGCCCCTGCGCGCAGCCTATCGGCATTTTCCTCACCACGTAGGCTTGCAGCGGCAAAGCCATCGCCAATCTCGACGGCCTTCACGGCATTAATGCTCATCATGGCCGAAGCCAGTTTAGCATCGAGTTTATCGTAAATCGGGTCACCGAGGCCGACGGGCACATTCTCGGCCACCACCTCAATAATAGCCCCGAGCGATGAGCCATCCTTACGCGCGGCATCGAGCTTCGCTTCCCAACGTTTGGCGGCCACTGCATCCGGGCACCAGAAGGGGTTTTGCTCAATTTGCGCCATATCCATGTTCGCGCGGTCGATTGCGTCGTCACCCATCTGTACCATGTAACCCGTGATGCGAATGCCCGGCGCTGCCAGCACCTTGCGGGCAACGGCGCCTGCGGCCACGCGCATGGCCGTTTCGCGCGCGGAGCTTCGCCCACCACCGCGATGGTCGCGGATGCCGTATTTCATCTGGTAGGTATAATCGGCGTGGCCGGGGCGGAATTTCTCGGCGATGTCGCCGTAATCTTTCGATTTCTGGTCTTCGTTATAGATAATCAGCGAAATCGGCGTGCCCGTGGTTTTGCCATCAAACACACCACTCAAAATCTTCACTTCATCGCCCTCGCGGCGCTGGGTGGTGAACTTGTTTTGCCCGGGCTTGCGCTTATCCAAAAACGGCTGAATATCAGCCTCGCTTAAATCAATCAGCGATGGGCAGCCATCCACCACACAGCCAATGGCCTCGCCATGGGATTCACCCCAGGTGGTAAAACGAAATAAATTGCCGAATGTGTTAGTCACTAGTCGCCAGTCTCCAGTCTCCAGAACAGGTTATTTTTCAGCGCCACTGGTGACTGGTGACTGGCGACTGGCGACTGGAGACTAAACCAACGCAATATCCGGAGCATCAATCGCCTTCATGCCAACCACATGATACCCGCCATCGACATGGATATTCTCGCCTGTGGTGCCTTGACCAAGCTCGGAGAGCAGGAAGAGTGCTGCACCGCCCACGTCTTCAATCGTGGTGTTACGCTTCAAGGGGGCGTTAAGCTCGTTCCATTTCAGGATATAGCGGAAATCACCGATGCCCGAAGCAGCAAGGGTTTTGATAGGGCCCGCCGAAATCGCATTCACGCGGATGTTTTCGCCGCCCAAATCGACCGCGAGGTATTTCACGCTCGCCTCAAGGCCCGCTTTTGCAATACCCATGACATTATAATGCGGGGTCACGCGCTCGGCACCCAGATAGGTGAGCGTGAGCATCGAGCCACCATTTTTCATGAGTTTGGCAGCACGTTTAGCCACCGCCGTGAAGGAATAGACGCTGATGTTCATGGTCATCAGGAAGTTCTCAAGGCTGGTATCGATATATTTGCCCTTAAGCTCGTTTTTATCGGAAAAGCCGATGGCATGAACGATAAAGTCAATCGTGCCCCATTCTTTCTCCAGCGTTTCGAACACCGCATCGACACTCGCCATATTGGTCACATCGCACGGCAGAATCAGCGTGCCACCGACCGACGCCGCCAATGGGCGAACACGCTTTTCAAGTGCTTCGCCTTGGTAGGTAAAGGCAATCTCGGCACCTTGGGCAGCCAGATATTGCGTTATGCCCCAGGCAATCGATTTATCGTTCGCCACACCCATGATGAGGCCGCGCTTGCCCTTCATCAGGGTGCCGGTTGGAATCGTTACTTCAGCGTCTTGTGTCATATCGTTCATCACATAGTTGTTGTTATTTTCGTGGGTTATAGCCCCCAAAACCACCTGATTGCAAGCCTTGAACATAAAAAACGCACCGCATGCAGTGAAGCGTGCGGTGCGTTTGGATTATAGAAGAATTACTCCGAGACGATCTGCCAGCTACCATCGGGCTGACGGCAGGCCGTACCGTATGCGCTCTGGGTTTTGCCACCCACCGTGATCTTGTTCTGGAACTCACGGCAATATTGGCCTGATTCATTCTGGTATGGCTTTTGTGGAATGACCACGCCCGAGTTACCCGATTGTGGGTTATTCCATGGCAGCGCCTGGCCGGGTTGACCGGTCTCGAGTGCGCGCTGCGACGTGCGATCGAAATAGGTCATGTCGGCGCGATCGAGCGAGGCGCCCACCGAGCTACCAATGCCAGCGCCCAGTAACGCACCCAGCGCGCCGAGGGCAACCTTACCGTTACCTTTACCGAACTGTGCCCCCGCA
This sequence comes from uncultured Azospirillum sp., assembly GCA_964578965.1. Lineage (GTDB taxonomy): Bacteria > Pseudomonadota > Alphaproteobacteria > Rickettsiales > UBA3002 > QFOX01. The sequence goes on along the minus strand of CAZOFC010000028.1, from coordinate 10,356 downwards.
ACCGCACCGCCGACGCCACCGAGTACGGTGCCAACGTCCTGCTTGCTGAAGCCACCACCACCGGAGATACCCCCGCGTTGCGCATTGTAGGCATTTTGTTGGCCGTCACAGGCAGCCAGTACAAACACAGCGGTCGATACCGCCAGTAATGATTTGATCGTCGATTTCATAACATTCTCCAAAAGGGCAACGTGGTTACATTCTGCGTGCGTGTTATTCCACAAGACTGGCCATTCTTCAAGCAAATCCCGTGACACGTGTCACATTACCCAATGCTAATAGCACGCATCACTGAGGCGAAACTGAAGCCTGACACTTCACACGCAGCATGACCACCACAAACAGCGCACCGCCGATAATGGCAAGCAATCCCCCGAGGCCAAAAATGCCGAGTGCAATTTTGATATCTGGCGCCAGATTCTCAAAGCCACCGGCGGTTTTACGCAAAATGCCGTAGCCGCCACAATAGGCAAGGCCACCGATATGCATCACCTGCCCCATGCCATAAATAATAGGTTGCCAGAAGGCGAGCCGCGTGTGCGCAACGGGTGCGTAGCCAAAACGCGGCAACATCACATAGGCGAGGCCCATCAGTGCTTGGGTAATTCCAACAATCATCCCGTGGTAATGCGCAGGAATGGTCACATTCTGCCCTGCAATCATGAGGCCGAGCGCCCCACCGGCAAAAAACAGCACCAGCGACACAATCAGGGACGAGGCATAGGCGCGCGTTGCCCGCTCCAAGCGCGTGCGCAGCAACCGGGCAATCACCATCAGCGCCATCAGCGTTGCCCCAAAACCGCCCCACTCGTTCATCATACGCGTTTGGTGCATCGTGAACTCGCCTGAGTCGAAGTCATAGAGCACAAAACCAGCAAAGCTCAGCACTGCCACCAGCACCGTGACGTTGTAAATCAACAAAGCCCAGAAGCGCTTGGGCATGTAAGGGCGCAGCGCATCAAGCAACACGAGCCACGCCACCATCACCAAAATGGTGAAGGCAAACTGCATGACATGGCCCCCAGCCCAGAACAGGCGCTCATAATGGTCAATCAGCTCCAACCCATCCGGCAACGCCTTGGCGCCAAGTGCATAGGCAGCTAGGCCAATCATCACCACAAGGCTTGCCGCCACCGTGCCAAGCTCCATGGCATTCAGCGTTTTAAACCGCGCGGGGCGCAGATAGGTGATGAGCACCGGCAACAGCGTGGCAATGAGGCCCGCAAGCAACAGGCCAAGCGCCAACAAAAAAGTCTGGTTATGCAGCACCGGTATGTAGTTGCTCTTGATGGGCACCCACGCATCCAGCGGTGAAAACGCCATCAGCAGCGTGGCAAGTGCCGAGCAGGCTAATCCAGCCTCACCCCAATAGGGCCACTCTACCCGAACACGCTCCATCAGCGCACTTGCGCCCATGCACAGCATAGCAAAGAACCATACCAACACCGACAAATCGACATGCACAACGAGCGCCACATCAAAGAAATTTTGCATGACGCCGAGGCTTTTGAGCTGCGGCGTGCGCGCCACCACAGGCACCAGCGAATAGAGGCCCGCCACCGCAATGGCGAGTACCCCAAGCCACATCCATTTTTCTGCAAGCGTGCGTGTGTGTTTCATAGCCATCTTCATACCGTGAACGTCAGCAATCACAACCCTTTAAACCCAGTTTTACACACGCGTAAACTAACGAAACTGTCACTTGCTGCGTGGATACACTGGGGTTATTGCTTAACCATGAACCGCATGCAGCCTCATCCTCATCATCAGCGCATCATTGCCAACTGGCTGATGCTTTGCCTGATGTTGGTAGCGCTCATGGTATTTGTCGGCGGTGTTACACGGCTTACGGAATCAGGCTTATCGATTGTCGAGTGGAAGTTGTTTTCCGGCACCCTGCCCCCGCTGAATGAAACCGCCTGGCAGGCCGAGTTCGATGAATACAAACAATCCCCGCAGTTCGAGAAGGTAAACGCGCATTTCTCCTTAAGTGATTTCAAGGGTATTTATTGGCTTGAATATCTGCATCGTTTACTTGGCCGCATTATTGGCCTCGTGGTGCTATTGCCATTTCTTTACTTCGCGGTGAAACGCATGTTGCCTGCGCCGCTTTTTCGCCGTTGCCTAGGCATTGGCCTTTTGGTTGCGGCGCAAGGCACCGTCGGCTGGATCATGGTCGCGAGCGGCCTGAACGATCAGCCGCGCGTTGCCCCAATCAAGCTAGCTGCGCACTTGCTGCTGGCCTTCAGCGTGTTCAGCCTCATGCTCTGGACGCGTTGGCAGGTCGTGGGCACTCCACGTAAACAGCCAGTCGTTGGCTATGGCCGCGCCGTGCGTTTCGTCACGGTGCTACTGATTCTTCAGATCGCGTTTGGCGCATTGGTTGCTGGCCTGCGCGCTGGGCTGGTTTATACCACCTACCCGCTGATGGACGGACAGTTCATCCCCGATGGACTGCACCTGATGATGCCTTGGTGGCTCAACCACCTCGAAAGCGCCCTCACCGTTCAGTTTCAGCACCGCATGGGCGCACTGGTGCTTGTCATCAGTACGCTGTGGCTTGTGCTTTCGGGCTGGAAATATACGAAGTTACACAGCGCACTTAAGGCGATTATGGCCATTGTGCTGGTGCAATTTGCGCTCGGCGTTGCCACCTTGCTCAGTGCCGTCAACATCTCTCTGGCCAGCCTGCACCAGCTGGTGGCACTGGCATTGCTGGCGCATCTGGTGTGGCTGATTTACCTGACACCGCTTGACGCGCATCAACCCAAACAAAAAAAGAGCGATTAAGTTACTAGAATACGATGAAATGACTTGCTGAGCCCAGTGAGTTTCAATAAAACGCAAAAAACAGCGGATTTATGTCTTACAACGCCACACTCGACTACGATGCCATGTTTTCCGCTGCTATCGCACAGATTCGCAGCGAAGGGCGCTACCGCGTATTCACCGAGCTCGAGCGCCTTGCTGGCCGCTTCCCCTATGCCCGCTCGACGCGTACTGACCGCAATGTCGTCGTCTGGTGCGCGAATGATTACCTCGGCATGGGCCAACACCCTAGCGTTACTGGCGCAATGAAATCCGCGATTGATGCGATGGGTGCAGGCGCTGGCGGCACGCGCAATATCTCGGGCAACCACAATAAAATCACGGCACTTGAAGAAACAGTCGCTGAACTCCACCAAAAAGAGGCTGGGCTCGTGTTCACCTCAGGCTACGTGGCGAACGAAGCCGGCCTAGGCACGCTGGGCGCGATGCTCGATGGCTGCGTCATGTTCTCGGACGCCGATAACCACGCCAGCATGATTCACGGCATTCGGCAAAGTAACGCCGAGAAGAAAATCTTCCGCCACAACGATGTCGACCACCTGGCCAAGCTGCTCGCCGCGACGGATTACCGCCGCCCGAAAGTCATCGCCTTTGAATCCGTCTACTCGATGGATGGCGATGTCGGGAAAATCAAGGAAATCTGCGCCCTTGCCCGCCAATATAACGCCCTCACCTATCTTGATGAGGTGCATGCTGTGGGCATGTATGGTGAGCGCGGCGCTGGCATTGCCGAGCGTGAGGGCCTGATGGATGAGGTCGATGTCATTCAAGGCACGCTTGCTAAGGCCTATGGCGTGATTGGTGGCTATATCGCCTCACGCGCGGTGATCATTGATATGATTCGCTCCTGCGCGCCGGGTTTCATTTTCACCACCACCCAGCCACCGGCCATTGCCGCAGGCGCGCAAGCCAGCATCCGCCACCTCATGCAATCAGGTGCCGAGCGCGCGGCCCATCAGGCTAACGCACAGCTACTTAAAAAAATGCTTCATAAAGCGGGCATCCCGGTACTTGCCAACGATACCCATATCGTCCCCGTCATGGTGGGTGACCCGGTGAAGTGCAAACAGGCATCCGATATTCTGCTAGAAGAATACGACATGTATGTGCAGCCAATCAATTACCCCACCGTACGCAAGGGCACCGAGCGCCTACGTGTGACGCCGACCCCCTTCCATACGGTAGCGATGATGGAAGACTTCACCGCAGCACTGGTAGAGATTTTCGCGCGGCTGGATATTCGTTACTGTCAGGCCGTTGCCAAAACGCCTGAATTGCGGCTTGTGGGTTAACCACGCTTTACGTCACTAGCGATTATCGCAGACATTAAAAAAGCCCCTGATCACTCAGGGGCTTTTTCATTATTATGGTGCCAGTAACTAGGCAGTCATCGCCTTGCTCAAACGCGCCGACGACTTCGCAGCGCACGCGTTCAGCGGCTCGCTCACATCGTTCGCGCAGGCGAAAATGGTTTCCGAGGTTTTGACACTTTGCGAGAAGAACGCATCGAGGTTCGCCTTGGTGATGCGGGTCGAAAGGTCGAACAGATCGTTCAGCGTGCGGCAGGTCATCACCTGTTTGCCAAGCTCAACATTCTGCGAGAATTGCTTGTTCATATAGCTCACCATCTCGGCAGCCAGCTCTTTGCTCACGCTGGCAATGATGTTCAGCGCTTCGGTCATCGCGGCAACAGTTTCACGGCTGATTTCCATGGCTTCGGCACCCGCGCGGTTAGCACTTTGCGAGGCTTTGTTGAGCTGCTCGGTCGATTCTTGCGCGAATTTGCTGAACTTCTCGCCTGCAGCGCCCATATCCAACTGTGGTGCCTGGCTTTGGAATTGCTTGAACATAGCAGCAGGGTCAAACGATGGCGCACTCGACGAGGCTTTCGCTTGCTCGCCAAACATTTTTTGCATCATGTCGCTGCTCATTTTCACCATGTTCTCGGTCGCCGATTTTACGGTATCCGCCGCTTGCTTGGTGGCTGCGTTCACATCCCCTTGTGCGAAGGGAAGCTGATAGAGCTTCGCGCTTTGCTTGGCCCAGTCGCTCGCACCTTTTTGCCATTGCTCGGTGCTACCGCTGACCCAGTTGGCAGCTGATGGCTGTGCAGGTGAGGTTGCGCGCGCCGTGGATTGCGCTTTCGCTGCGTATTTTACATTTTTGGCAGCAGGCTTAACCGATGGTTTCTTCTTTGCGTTGGCCATGATGGTATCTCCATTTCTTATTCAGTTTCTTAGTAGTGCGATGCGGGGTTTATACTCCAATACAGATAAAGGTCAAGTTATGAACTCAACTCAAAGACGAATACTGACCCGCAATCCACATCAATAAGTATTACTTATAGTAAAACCTTAGGCACTGTTAGCTAATTCTGAGTGATTGCGCCATGATGTTTATTTTGATGAAGAGCAAAGAAAATTCGCAGCAGCGTAGCGGGACTACGGTGCAAGAATTTTTTGTAGCTATTCATCAAAATAAACCATGGCCCTGCGGGTTGCGGCAAAAATCGCCGCTCGCTGCGTTGAAATGGGTTTATGTAGAATGGCTACATCGCACCCATTTCGCCTTGCGAATCAGCGATTTTTTCCAGCAACGCAACCGCTTAGAATTAGCTAACAGTGCCTAACTATTGGCTGCCTTTGACTGAGGACGAGCGAGCTCGCTACGAAGCGCTTTTGCCGCGTCCACCATCGCATTGAGCGCTGCTTCCGTCTCGGGCCAACCGCGGGTTTTAAGGCCGCAATCCGGGTTCACCCAGATCTGGTTTGGCTCAAGCACTTCAAGCGCTTTGCGCAGCAAGGTTACCATTTCTTCCTGTTTTGGCACACGTGGGCTGTGAATGTCGTAAACGCCGGGCCCAATTTGGTTGGGGTATTTGAAGTCAACGAAGGCCCGCAGCAATTCCATGGCGCTGCGCGAGGTCTCGATCGAGATCACATCCGCATCCATATCGGCGATGCTTTGCATGATATCGTTGAACTCGGCATAACACATGTGCGTGTGAATTTGTGTGCCGTCTTCAACCCCCGCGGCAGAGAGGCGGAACGAATCCACCGCCCATTTAAGGTAGGCAGCCTTATCGGCATTACGTAGCGGCAGGCCTTCACGCACCGCCGGCTCATCGATTTGAATGATACGGATACCTGCTTTTTCAAGGTCCACCACTTCATCACGAATCGCGAGCGCAATTTGCTTACAGGTGGCTTCACGCGGCTGGTCGTCGCGCACAAAGCTCCATTGCAGGATGGTCACCGGGCCAGTGAGCATGCCTTTCATCGGGCGTTTGGTGAGAGTCTGGGCAAACTGGCTCCAGCGCACAGTCATCGGTGCTGGGCGCGATACATCACCAAAAATGATTGGCGGCTTCACGCAGCGCGAGCCATAGCTTTGCACCCAGCCGTTCTGGCTGAAGGTGAACCCTGCGAGTTGCTCGCCGAAATATTCCACCATGTCGTTGCGCTCGAACTCGCCATGCACGGGCACGTCGATATCGGCTTTGTCTTGGTAGGCCACGCAATCACGCGTTTTTTGCTCAAGGAATGCATCGTAATCCGCCGCACTCAATACGCCTGCTTTAAACTTGGCGCGGGCTTCGCGCACATCCCCCGTTTGCGGGAATGAGCCAATCGTGGTCGTTGGCAATAGCGGTAATTTAAGCACCGCATCTTGCGCCTTCACGCGCGCTTTGAACGGGTTCTTGCGCGTGAGCATCGCTTCGCCAACGCTGGCAAGGCGGGCTTTCACTGCGTCGTTATGAATACGTGTGCTGCTGCGGCGCGCGGCAATGGCCTTCGCATTCTCATCCAGCTGTGTCTTCACACTGGCAGCCACCTCGCCCCCTTTGAGGGCAGCGGCCAGAACGGCAATTTCCTCAAGCTTTTGCTGGCCATAAGCAAGCCATTGTTTGAGCTCGGCATCGAGCTTCACTTCATGCACCAGATCCACGGGCGTGTGCAGCAGCGAACAGCTTGGGGCCACTTGCAGGCGCTCGCCAAGCGATGCTTTCGCTTTTTCAAGCATGCCAAGCGCACGCGCCAAGTCCGTCTTCCAGATATTGCGGCCATCGACCACACCAAGTGACACAATTTGCTCAGGGCGTGCCGCCTTAAGCACCGCATCGAGTTGCTCAGGGGCGCGCACCAAATCCACATGCACACCGGCGGTGCCAAGGTTAAAGGCAAGTTCCGTATTATCGCGCAAGCCATCGAAATAGCTGGTGAGCATGATCTTGAGGCCGGATTTATTGAGCTCCGCATACGCGGTTTTGTAAGCGGCTTTCGCTTCATCGCTCAGGTCAAGCGCGAGGTGCGCCTCATCCATCTGCACCCATTCGGCACCCGCCGCTTTAAGCGCGGCAAGCAACTGCACATATGCCGGCAAGAGCTTAGGCAACAGGCTCAGGGCCGATTTGCCACCCTTCATTTTACCCAGCAACAAATAGGTCACGGGGCCAATCACCACCGGGCGGGTGGTGTAGCCAAGGGCTTTCGCCTCGTTGAACTGCTCAACCACTGGCGCCTCACCGAGGCTGAACTGCGACGCTTCCGAAAATTCGGGCACAAGGTAGTGATAGTTCGTGTCATACCATTTGGTCATTTCCGAGGCGACCACATCAACGCCGTCCTTTTGCTGGCCACGCGCCATCGCGAAGTACACATTCAGCGCATCCCCTTTGAGTGCGTCATAGCGCGCGGGGATGGCACCAAACATCACCGAGTGGTTCAGCACTTGGTCATAGAATGCAAAATCGCCGCAGGGAATATGGGAGATACCGGCGTTGTGCTGGCGCTTCCAGTTTTCGGCACGAATCTCTTTGGCGGTGGCGAGCAATGCGTCACGGCTGCTGTCACCTTTCCAATAGCTTTCGAGTGCTTTTTTTAGTTCGCGCTGTGCGCCAATGCGAGGAAAGCCGAGGTTTGCGGTGGTAGCCATGAGAATATACTCCGTTTGTGTCTGCGCACCCTTAAACTTGCGCATGGTTGTTCCAAAGGGGAGTGCTGTTTAGCAGGCCTACGCCGCAAATCAAGGCATAATCGGGGTATTTTGAAGATTTTAGCGGCCGCGCACCAGCAACATGAGCAAGCGCCACAGCACCCAGGCATTGAGTGTATGCCAAATGAAATGCGTGCCAATCGAGAGGCTCGCGCAAATATCCAGGTCAATCGTGCGCGCCACGAGCGAGAGCGTCCACACCACGGTAATGCCCATAAAAACCTTACCCAGCGCCACATTGCGGCGATAGAGCCCAACAGTAAGCGCCACCATCACCGCATAGGTGGGCAGATACATCACCGTGCCATGCAGCAACTCCGGCGGCAAATAACGCTGCCCGAGCACAGTCAACACAACATACAGCCCCCACCAGCCAAATACACGCACCCAACTGAGTGCAAACAAACGCCGCAGCGCGGAGAGTAAGTAGAGATTCATGAACAAGGTGATGGGAATCACATCCAGCAGCACGGTGGTTGGGCTAGGTTTCCAGTGCCATAGCCCACTGCCAATGCCGATGGCGAACAGGAACAGCGCCAGCAGATATAAATCCACACGCTTAGTTTTCACTGGGTGCTGCTGGAAGGCCCTAAAAATCAAGACTGCCGCAAGGATAAAAAACCCATTGGTGATGAAATTCAGCGGCTCGGCAAACGCACTAGGGTCACCTGCGCGCTCGCAGTAACTGTCGAGGTAGGTCAGCACCGAATCGGCCATCACCGCTCCTTAAATCATGGTGGAATCACCGGCCATGCGCTTCAAGCGCGCCACCCGGTTGACGTTACGAATCAGCTGTTTGAGCAAAATAAAAATAAGCGTGGCATTAAGCGAGTGCCACAAGAAATGCGAGCCGGTGGGCAGCAGTGGGCAGATCTCACGGTCAATCGCGCGGCAGAACAGCGAGACCACGCCAATGAGTGCCGCCAGCATGAAGTGCGACGAGCTTGGCCGCGCCTTAAGGTGCAGGTGCACCGCGATCATGATGAGTGCGATCATGGTCGAGAGATACCCGATCGAATCGTTCAGTGCGCGCGGGAACTGCGAAACGAGAATATGCGAGAACCCCACAAACGCGACAAAACAGATGCCGGCCTGAAAAATCGTCGTTCGCCCAACGCGGAAGAGCACGCACCAGAAATAGAGAATGATGAACATCACGATGGTGATGGTATCGGCCAGTTCGGTCGTCGGGTTCGGGAACGCATGAAAGACGATGGAGTTGATGCCGATGATGAACGTCAGGAACGTGAGCACCCGGATATCCCAGATCCATTTACCGTGCAGGTCCTCATGGCGCTTATATTGCCGATAAATCGCCACCGCCGTGATGAGGAACGCAAATGAGGAGAGAATATTGAGCGGTTCGGCAAATGCCCCAAGGCTCGAGCGTTCACAAATACCATACCAGTGCGTGAGCGGAGCAGATTTCATAATTCCACGTTAGCAGAAAATTTTGCAGAAATCCCTAAAATTTCATGCTGCAGCGCGGAAACTGTTTTGCGCCAGTGCGCCTGACAAGGGCCTTGCCCTCGAGCTCCCGCCCTTCGGGCTCGCCATGCTAGGCTACGCATAAGTACTCTCAAACGTTTGAACAAGCGGTGCGTAGCGCAAGCGAGCCGCGCAGCGGCTGGGGTCAGCCTACCTGGCGAAGGGGCCAAAGAGGCCCCTTCAATAAAAAACTAATGCACCACACCGTGATAAAAATACTTGCCCAGACCAATGGTGAACACAAAATCACCATAGAGCGCATGCTCAAGGCACACCAGCGCCAGGGAGCCTGTGCGGGCATAGGTTTGCGCAAACATCAGCCCACCAATCACACATAAAAGCGGCGCCAGCCAGTTGCCAAACACAATATGTGCAAAGCCAAACCCCACCCCACTGACGATGATGAGCACCATGGGCGATAACAGCGTTTTGTAGCGCACGAACATATAACGCCTAAAAATAATCTCCTGCGCGACGACGGAAATGAGGGGATACATCACCATCACTACCAGCCAGAACACCGGTTTTTCACGCGCGAAGGAGAATAAAAGGCTAGGGTCGAGCGCATAGGTGAAGCCGGTGAGTAGAGCCGCACACAACGCAAAGCGCTTAAGCATGGGCCTAAGTTCCACGCGGGTGATGGCAACCCACCCCCACCAGTTTTCGCGTACCCAGCCGTTCGCCGCGTCGCTGATGAAATGGCAAAGTATCGCCATCAGCCACACCATGGGCAAGATGGCCATGGGCGGCAACACAAACAGCATGAGCAGCGGCACCCCCAGCACAAAGCTGAACAGCTCACCCCACAGGAATGGTTTGGAATTCACAAGTGTCATATGCGGCGCTTTCTATCTACGGCGCGCGGACTCGTATGAGAAGGGAGACGGTGCCCTCGTCATCCAGAACGCCTTCACCACGACGCTGAACGACATTTCTGCCGGCGCCAGCGTCGATACGCTGCGCCGCAACGTCGTGCGTTACGACGCGCCGCGCATCTCCAGTCAATGGGGAAATGTGGATCTGGCTGCAGCCTGGGGCGAGGAC
>CAZOFC010000027.1:0-16148 GCA_964578965.1 uncultured Azospirillum sp. | reverse complement strand
TGACAATAACGCCGCCTGCGCTCATATCCATCGAGTCGCCTTGGCCGATGAACGGGGCGAGAAAATCAAGGCTGTCGCGGCCGAGTTTTGGCCCAAGCACCATCACAAAAAACAAAAAACCGAGCATCATGAAAAAATGCGTCAGCTCGCGGCTCGAGGCGATCTGACCTTTCTTGCGCGCATCTTCAAGCTTCTTCGCAGAAGGTTCTTCGGTCTTGGAGGAGTCGTCTTCCGATTCCGACATTAAAAGCTCCCCGCGAAGGAGGTTAGGCGGTCTTGCGTGAAGTCGGTGAAGACTTCAATCGTCGTCGCGAGCACCGCAAACATCAGCAAAAATGCGAGCATGATTTGCGGGGCCTGAGCCACGAAGAAAATCTGGAAATTTGGCATCAGCCGCGCCATGAGCCCGCCCATCAGGTAGAAGGCGAACGAGAACACGATATGCGGTGCGGCGAGCATGACGCCAAGCATGAAACAATCGCCCACCAGCCTGAGGTGATAGCGGAACATATCTTCTGCGATCGGGTATTGGCCGGGGGTGAACAGCGCATAGCTATCCACCACCGCAGCAAGCATCAGGTGATGCAGGTTCAAGGCAAAGATAATAGTCATCGCCACCACGGTCATGAAGTTACTGAGCACCGCGGTTTGCGCGCCAGTCACGGGGTCGAAGATGGAGGACACGGCAAGCGACGATTGAAACGCAATAATGGTGCCCGCCACATGCAGCGCACTCAGCAGCGTGCGGCCAATAAAGCCAATAAAAAAGCCGATAATCATCTCGCTCAGCATCAGCAGGCCAAGGGTGAATATGCTTGAGGGCAAAGGCGGCATACGATCCGCGAGCATGGGGGTGAGCACAAGGCTCATCGCAAGGCCGAACAGCAAGCGAATACGAGGCGACACATAGGCGTCACCAAAGCCGGGCATCACCATGAGCGCCGTGCCGACCCTACAGAAAATGAACAAAAACGCGCTAAGCTGGCCGATGAGAAACTGGTCGAGCAGGTTCAGCGTCATGCTAAACCCTACTCAATCGTAGCGATGCGATTGAATAATTTTTCGCCGTAATCCTCAAGCGATTGCAGCATGGTCGGCATGGCGATCATCATCACCAGCATCATGGCGACAAGCTTTGGCACAAAGGTGAGGGTGCTTTCTTGAATCTGCGTTAGGGCCTGCACCAGCGAAATCGAGAGACCCACCACCAGTGCGGTAATCAGCATCGGCGCGCTGACAATCAACAAGACCCAGATACCCTCGCGGGCGAAGTCGAGCACTTCAATCGATTCCATAAGCGACCTGCTTCACTAACCAATGAATGAATGTTGCAATGACCTTACAGCGGTCGGCGACAGAAATGAAACAGTTTTAAACGCCCAACACTAAATCGGCATTTTAATGATTTCCTGATACGCGGTAATCACCCGGTCACGAATGGCTACCACCGTGTTGAGCGCATTCTCGGCCTCGGCCACCGCGGTCACCACATCGGTCAAATCAGCCTTGCCGCTGATGGCTTTGGTGGCCATCGCTTCGCTCTTGTAGCCAGTGTCGCTGGCACCCTGAAGGGCATTGCTGAGCAGGTCAATAAAGCTGCCGCCTTGCACGGAAGGGGCGGGCGATGCACTGCCCGAGCTGGTTTTCTCGATGATGCTGTTCGCAACGCGCAACGCATCCTGATATGCCCCGGCTGCCCGACTGAAATTCACATCCACCATATTTTTCTCCCTGTCGTTTTAGGCTTTTGTTATTTTCTTATCGAAGCAAGCTGATGGTCTGGCTCAGCATCGCTTTCGAGGATTCAATCACATCGACATTCGCTTCGTAGCTGCGGCGGGCTTCGCGCATATCGATTAGCTCATTAATGCTGTTCACATTGGGTTGCAACACATAGCCATCCGCATCCGCCAGTGGGTTGCCCGGCTCGAACTTACGCGGGAATGCCGAGCGGTCCACATCCACCTTATCGGTTTTTACCATACGCACGCCGGTTTCGCGGTCGAGTGCGTTCTTGAAGGTAATGGTTTTACGCCGATACGGAAGTTCGCCCGGCTTCGTGCCCGTCGATTCGGCGTTCGCGATATTTTCGGCCACCACTTTCAGGCGGTCCTGTTGGGTTTTAAGGCCCGCCGAGGAAATGCGAATCGTATTGGCGAGATCCATGGTTCAATCCCCCTTATTGCTGCCCACCCGCTGCTTTGCGGTACAGGCTGGTGAATTTGCGCAGCATGCTGCTTGAAAGTTGGAAATTCGCGTTCGTCTCCGAAACTTTACCCATCTGGTCTTCGAGCACGACGTTGTTGCCCGTGGGGGTAATCTCAAAGGCGTTTCTGTCTTTCTCGGTACGATAGACAGAGCCGGTTTCGGCCAGCGTGCCATTCAGGTGGCTGGGCGAGGTCGCCGCGAGCTCCAACCGGCTGTTGCTGGTGGTCAGCATCTTGTTGAAATCGACCTTCTTCAGCTCATTCGCCTTGTAGCGAGGGGTGTCGATGTTCGCGATATTCTGGGCCAGCACCTGCTGGCGCTGCGTCATGTATTTCATGTGCGCTTTGAGTAGCTGATTCACATCGGTTTTGACGGTATTCATGCGTCGGCTCCAAGGGTTTTTGCATTGTGTTTTGTCAACACAATGCAAAGGGTATGCCACTTACAGTTTACGTTTGCCGAGCTCTTGCCTGAGGGCTTACGATATGCCCTTCTGAATCATATGTTCAATATAGGCAAATTTTACCTACTTTGCAACAAAAATATGCAGTAGCCTCATCAAAGCGACTATGCTAACACAAGATTACCAGTAGGTAATGTGCACGACAGTAGGTCTTTATGCTCTATTTATCCCGTAAAATTGGCGAATCCATCGTCATCAATAACTCGATTGAACTCACGGTCGTCGAGGTGCGCGGTAAGACCGTCAAACTCGGGTTTGATTTCCCGCCGGAAGCAACGGTGCTGCGTAAGGAAATCTACGACAAGATCATGGCCGAGAACATGGCGGCGGCGGGCAGCGGTGAGGGCGATTTCAACGAAGCGGATTTTGACCTATCGCATTTTGATGCGTTGCCTCGGGTAGAAAAATAATGGCGCGCGCCTTGCATTGCCGATTCATGCGCCCCCTCGAATAACCAAACGAGTGTTTCGATGACCGACGACCAATCACCAGGGATAAATATCAAAGAGGTCGATGCCCGTGATGCGGTGCCATCACCCATCACCAAAGCAGTGGCGATTGAATATGAACGCGGCGTCGATGACGCACCACGTGTCACTGCCAGTGGCAAAGGCCTCATCGCCGAGCAGATTCTCGCCATTGCGTTCGAGCGTGGTATTAAAGTGCGTCAGGACGCCGAGCTGGTCGATATTCTTTCGCTTATCGAGATTGATTCGCCCATTCCGCTTGAGGCATTCGCCGCAGTTGCCGAAATTCTAGCCTTTGTGTATCAAGCCAATGCGGCACGTCAGCCGCGCATGAAGGAGTAAGCCGTGCCCGCCTTGCCAAACCTTGACCCCAGCCGCAGTGCGACGGAGCTATATGCCGATCTGCAAGCCTATATCACGCAAGCGAATGCACTGGTTGCGGCGCGCAACCCCACCGAGCTTGCGGGGCTCGATGATGCCGTGGCCGCATTGTGCGAGCGCATTACAACGCTTGATATTCTTACCGCGAAGGAATTTGCCCCGAAGCTCGATGGCCTCATGACCTCGCTTGATGGGCTTCAGGCCAATATGCGGGCATTGCAAACGGAAGTGGCAACCGCAATCAACGGCCTTGGCAAGCAAAAGAAGGCTAACCGTGCCTATAACAATGCCCCGAGCGGCAAGGTCGAGGAATAATGGAAATCATCGAATATTCGCGCTTTTTTCTCGCACTCGCGTTTGTCGTCGGCCTCATCTGGGCGTGCGGTTACCTGCTCAAGCGCACGGGGATGGATAAGCGCCTGCGCGGCGTGACGGGCCAGCAAGGGCGCTTGGGCGTTGTTGATGTGCTCTATCTCGACCCACGGCGTAAGCTCACCCTTGTGCGGGCGGATGCGCGCGAGTACCTGATTTTTATCGCAGGGGATACCGCGCAATTGATTGATACGTTGGAGACGAAAAAAGAATGAGCATGGCAATGAAACAACCACGACTTTTCTGCTACGCACTCCTCATGGCGCTGGTGTTGGGCCTATCGCTCACGCCGCTTGCCGCGTTTGCGCAAAGCATCAGCCTTGATGCGGGCGGCAATGGCGGTGCGGCCACCTCGCGTATCATCCAGCTGGTGCTTCTGCTCACCATCCTGAGCCTCGCGCCTTCTATCCTCATCATGGTCACCTCGTTCATGCGTATCATGATTGTGCTGTCGTTTGTGCGTACAGCGATGGGAACACAGAACACCCCACCCAACCAAGTGCTCGTGGCACTTGCCATGTTCCTCACCTTCTTCATCATGACGCCGACCTTCCAGAAATCCTATGAAATGGGCGTGAAGCCCATGATCGAGGAAACCGTGACGCAAGGCGAGGGGCTCAAACTCGCAGCCCAGCCGTTTCATGATTTCATGATGAGCCATGTGAAAGAGCGCGACCTTGAACTATTCGTGGACCTTAGCAAAACCGAGGTCGATAAGCCGGAGAATGTGCCCTATCAAGTGCTCATCCCCGCTTTTATGATTAGTGAACTGAAGCGCGCATTTGAAATCGGCTTTCTCATCTTCGTGCCCTTTCTCATCATCGATCTTGTGGTCGCCAGTGTGCTCATGGCGATGGGGATGGCGATGCTGCCGCCGATTGTGATTTCGCTGCCATTCAAAATCATCTTCTTCGTGCTGATCGATGGCTGGTATCTGCTCGCAGGCTCGCTCGTGCGCTCGTTTGGGATTAGTTAGGAAGCGCGATGCCATGGATCTCACAAATGCTTGGGTTTGCGGTGCTGCTGGTCGGCATTGCCATTGCCCTTTGGGTCTCGTTCTGGGTGCTGCTGGTGCTGTTCATCATCGGCATCGGCATTGTGGTGTGGACGCATTTGCGTGAATTCCTTGTTGCGAAGGGCATCTTGAATCCACGCTTTGGAAGTAAGCCTGCCACTACAGATGACTCCTCGCGTGATGGGGAACCCGATACGCTCACCATCGAGGGGGATTATACCCGCGTCGATTCGGAATAACTTCACCTGCTGATTACGGAATCGCTTCGCTCAGCTTGCCGTTTGCAATCTGGGTGCGGAAGAGATTGAGGAAACTCTCAGTGCGGCTGATTTGCTGGGCAAGCAGCGCAAAGTCCTCAGGGTCGAGCGGTGCTGTATCATTCGTGATAAATTCAAAGATCTGCTTGTAACCGTTATCAGGGATAAGGTTGGCGTAATAGTCGCGCAAGTAGCGCAGCTGCGTATAATCGGTCTCGAACGCATAGCCCAGCGCAAGCTTGAGCAGCACCTCGGTTTCGGTGTTAGAAAGCGGCTCGGTCAGGTTCGAGCGGCTGTTTAAAATATCTTCCGCCTGGTTAACAATGCTTGGCCAATCCTGCAGCGCCCAGAGAATATCAAGCTTTAGCAGTGCCCCGGTTGGCGTGGGGTCATTCATCACCACGCCCAGCGCCTCTTCGTGCTTACCAAGTTTGGTCAGGGCTTCTGCCGTCAGTTGACGACGCTGCGCGATAAGGCCCGGCGAATTACCACCAAAATTAGTGACCTCAAGGGTGGTGAGGGCGTCCTGTGGTTTGCGGTCAAGCAGGTAAAGCAGGGCAAGGCGCGCACCGATTTGCGAGCGCGCTTCCCCGGTCGCGCGGAACTTGATCTGGTTATCGAGCAGCTGCGTTGCACGGTCGAGCAGGTCAATCGCCGCAAGGCGATCCGCCAGTTTTTGAATCATCTTGTCGCCCTTTTCACCCAGCGGCGTGAGGTCACGAAATTCATAGAATAGCGAGAGCGCTTTAAGGGGCTGCATCTCCTCGGCCAAGCCATCAAGGAACACGCGCTCGAACAGGTTGCTCATGGTATTTGAAATGCTCAGCGCATCCGGTGTTGTGGGGAATATTTCAAGAATGGTTTTGTACGTTCGTAGAACATTATCGTAGCGTTTTGCTTCATCATAAATGCCAACAAGGCTGCGCAGAATGGCTTGATCCACCTCATCACCACGCCAGCTTGTGTGTGCCCCTTCAAGAATCTCGGCGGCTTCATCGGCGGTTAGTTTTTTCTGGGTATAGCGCAACATCGCGCCAGCATGGCGCGCGCGCACGGCGATGCGGCGGTCGTCCTTCTGAGCAGCCAGACGGTCGTAGATTTCATAGGCCTGGTCAAACTCGCCTTTTTTCTCGGCGGTGCGGCCAAGGGCAAACTCGGCATCATGGCGCACGGGGTCGAGCAGGTTGTCCTTCACCAGGGTGTCGTAGGTGGCAAGGGCTTTTTCCTCCTGTCCATCGGCAAGGTACGCATCGCCCGCAATTTGCGCCAAGCGCTGGCGAATGCGCGGCGGATAATAGCGAATAAAAGTTTTATTGTATTTCAGAAAATGAAAGACGGGTTTTTCAGCAGGTGCGGCGGGCTGTGGGGCAGGGGCTGGCACTTGCTCCGCAGCAGTAGCAGGGGGTGGCACATTGTTCGCGCTATCCGTCCCCGCTACGGGAATTTGCGAAATTGCAGCCTCTTGAATGGCCTGTGCTGTATTAATTCCGGGCGTGAACACGGCCACCGCTTCGCGCCACAAAATCGCTTCCTCCAGCGTGTTCAGTTCGGGCGCTTGCAACAGGGCGGCCGCCTGCTCGATATGGTAATCCATCACATACGCCGCAGCATGGAGCAGCGCGAGCTTATTGTTGACGTAGAATTCTGGATAGTTCGCTTGAATCACCCGCAGCACACCCAGCGCCTCGCTGCCGAAGCCATAGGATAAGTAAAGCTTCACCAGCTCGAACATCGCGGCGGCCTTATCAGCATCTCCCGCATGGGTAATGGCGCTTAAGCGCTCAAGCTCCGTGTCGCGGAATTTTTCTGGCGGCACATACCATGCATCGTAGGGGAACTGGACGCCCGAATTTGCACTCTCGCCAGCAATCGGTGCATTCCCAGCAAGTTGTGGCAGGCGCTCCGATAAGGTGAGGGCAGCCGATTTACTACCAACCACCAACCCGGCGCGGGTGGGTTGAAAGGCAAGGTCGCTTCGCCCACTCACCATCGCAATGCCTTGCGGCGAGGAAAGCACCTCAAGTTCCGGGAAGCGCCGCGCGTTGAGCACACCGCGGCCATTCTCAAAGCTGGGGATGATGACCAGCGCATCCCCCGCGTTCGGGTCATAAAAGCGTAACTCGGGCGCGACATCAAACGCGCCAAGTAGCAAGCGCGGGTTGCCATCGATCGCATCCACCACCACGGTGGTTGGCAATTTGGGTTTTGTGCTGGCGGTGGTGAACACCACATCCCAACCATAGCTGCCCTCGGGCTGTTCAACGCGCGCGTTGACCGACCCATCCGTGGTAAAGCGCAGAACGGTATTTTTCGGGTAATCATATTGCGTAAGCTTCGCCACGGCCTTTGGCAAAATCGTGCGCAGCAAGGGCAGGTTCACGTCCTGCGCTTTGGAAAAAATAACCCAGATATCATTCCCGCGTTTGAATAAGGCGCTCGCCGTGCGCTCCTGCCAGGGGAATGCAAGGGTAGTCTCGCCATTTGCCTTGTTAGCAGTGACAGTGAATGACCCCGCTTTTGGCTTAGCTTTGGATTCTGCAATCACCGGGGCTGCCTCAATGGGTTTTTCCTCTTGCGCGGCGGGGGCTGGTTCAGGCGCAGCGCTTGGCTGAACAGCAGGAGCCGCAGCGGCTGTTTCAACTGCAGGTGTTGGTGCAGGCTCTTCGGGTTTCACCGCCGCTACTGGCGGCGCGGCTGCTTCTGGCGATTTCGTACTGAGAATTGGTTCGTCTGCTTTCTTGACAGCAAGGGTTGGCGCAGGCGCTGTTTTTTTTGTGCTGAGGATTTCGGTGTCGCGTGTGCTGACGGGCGTGACGGGAGCTGCGATAATTTTAGCCGGCTTGCGCACCTCCGGTTCTTGTTTAGCAAACGGAACGACGGCTGGTTTTGCCGGCGGTGGTGTTGCTTTTGTTGACGCGGGGGCAGGGGCAGGCGGTACTGCAGGTTTTGCAGCTGCGGCTACACTCTTACTTTCGTCATCTTCGTTTTGCGTATCTTCTGCCTGCGGCTCTGAGGCGTTTGCAGAAATATCTTCAGGCAGATTTTGCTTCGCTGCTTCTGGCTTTTTGGGTTCCTCGTTACTCGCTAGGGCAGTTTTCTCCTGCCCGCCCAATAGGTCGATGCCCACCCCATTGCTCGTCACGAATTGGCGCACGCGATACGGCTTCGTCATCGTCAGGGTCAGGGTGCGCTTATCCGCCGAGAGGCTCGCACCCGTCACATAATCGGGTAGGGCGGCTTTGATCGCCTCAGGCGAATCAACGAGCGCACGATCAAACGTGAGGACCGCATTGTTTCCATTCGTGCTCGTTTTCAGTTTCGCCGGGGCATCGAAATTGAAGTTTACGCGCCCGTAGGTTTTTTGCGCGCTGGCAGTAATACTGGCCGCATGCGCCGCGAGCGCCCATGCGCCAACGAGCGCAAGGCAGGCAAAAAAGGATAAGCTGTTCAAGCGGTGGTGCATAGCGTTTCGAGCGCTATCTTCTAAGCAATCTCAAGCGATTGCAACCGCCTCGTTGCAGGTTATACACGAAATATGGGCAAGCCCCAGCAAGCCACGGCTAGAGCGAGCCAAACAGCTTATCGATATCTTCTTGGCTTTGAGTGTCTTTGCCCATTTGTGGACCATTGAGCAAATCCTCATCCGCGCGGCGGGGTTTGGTTACAATCGCCTCGATCGGCCCCACATCATCCATATCGCCACCAAGGCGTTTGACCAGACGCCCCACGCGCAGCTCGATTTGCTCGAGCGTGCTCATCACTTTGTTGATGCGCTGGCCGGTGATGTCTTGAAAGCTGCAGGCCTCGAGAATACCGGTGCCATGTTCCGTGATTTTTGCGGCCACCTGCGCATCTGTCACCTCGTTTGCAAGCAATAACAACGCATCCACCTTATCCATGATGGTATTGGTTGCTTCTTCCGTATGGCGGACGACCTCACTGAGCTCGAGCGCGGCATTGAGCAGGTTTTTATCATTACCGGTTTTTTCGGCGGGTAGCGAGATGGCGATGATCTCGCGCTTTGCATCGGCAATGAACTGCGCGATTTTTTTAATCTCGGCCTCAAGCTGCTCAATGGTCGGTTTGGTGGTCATAGGTAACCTCTTAGAATGGGCCGAACACTGCTTCGAGTTTTTGCTTCAAGGTCACGGCGTTGAAAGGCTTCACAATGTAGTTGCTCACGCCTGCTTGCTTGGCGGCGATGATGTTTTCGGTTTTGCTCTCAGCCGTCACCATGATGAACGGGAGCTGCTTTGTCGATTCGTTTGTGCGCACAAGTTTTAAAAACTCAAAGCCCGACATTGGCTCCATGTTCCAGTCCGAGACAATCAGGCCGTAGGGTTTTTTCTGCACCATGTCCCAGGCCATGGCGCCATCCGTCGCCTCGTCGATGTTCATGAAGCCAAGCTGGTTGAGAAGCCCGCGCACAATACGCAGCATGGTCTTGTAATCATCCACAATCAGGATGGGCATGCTTTTATTGACGGCCATAATCTGTTACCTAGGCAAAGAATGAATCAATCAGAAACGAGTTCGACAATGAAATGGACCGACATCCGCAACATCGCCATCGCGCTTGAGGAACATCACCCAAGCGCTGATAATGTCAACCTGAGGTTCACCGATCTGCGCGACTGGGTTCTGGCACTCCCCGAGTTTAACGATGCAGCCCATGGTTGCAACGAAAAAATCCTCGAAGCCATTCAAATGGCCTGGATCGACGAGCGTGACTAGCGCGACCATACCGCTGAATTCGCTTGATGATACGCGAACGCTCGCACAAACCGTGGCAGCACGCCTGCGTTGTGGCGATGTGGTCACACTCGCAGGCGATGTGGGCGCTGGCAAAACCACCTTTGCGCAATTTCTCATACAAACGCTGAGCCAAACCGAAGTGGAAGTAACCAGCCCAACCTTCACGCTGTTACAAACCTATCCCACCACCCTGGCCGATGGCAGTGCCTGCGAACTCTATCACTACGACCTCTATCGCATCGAGCATGAATCGGCCCTCATCGAGCTTGGGCTTGAGGAGGCTGTGTCGCAGGTGGCACTGATTGAATGGCCCGAGCGTTTGGGCAGCACACAACTGCCCATCACGCTTGCACTTTCATTCACCCTCGCCAAGGATGGCACACGCAGCGTGACCCTGATGGGTGACGCAACCCGTTGGAGTGATTTGTAATATGACTGCATTGCCCGCCACCCGCCCGGATCGCAGTGCCGCGATGGATGAATTTCTGAGCCGCATTGGCTGGCAAGGCGCCACCCGGCGCATGCTGGCGGGGGATGCCTCGTTTCGCCGCTACGAGCGGGTGCAGTATGGTGACCAAATCGCCGTGCTGATGGATGCGCCACCCCCATGGGAGGATGTGCGTCCGTTTATGGCTGTGACTCAGTTATTGAATAACTGCCATGTTACCGTACCAAACATCATCGCGGCCGATGAAGCGCAAGGGTTCCTGCTGCTTGAGGATTTAGGCGATATTTCCTTCACGCGACTGCTGCGTGCCGAACCAGAGCGCGAGCCTGCACTCTACCTTGCTGCGATGGATGCGCTCATACAGCTGCGCCGCACGAGCGCGCAGCACGCCACAACCTTGGCAGTAGCACTGCCACCCTATGACAAAGCCGTCTATTTGCGTGAAGCCGCACTGTTCGCCGAATGGTTCTTACCACAAATCCATGGCCTTGAAAAAGCCCGCGCGTTGCGCAGCGAATATCTCGCGATATGGGAGGCAATTCTCGATTCTACGCCAGTAAAACAGCACTGCTTAGTGCACCGTGATTACCATGCGGATAATCTCTTTTGGTTGGCTGAGCGCGATGGTCATCACGCGGTGGGCATGATTGATTATCAAGACGCACTCTGGGGTGATGCGGCTTATGATGTTGCCTCACTGCTTGAGGACGCGCGGCGTGACGTGAGCGCGGCCACCGTATCACAGTGCCTTGCGCATTATATGAAAGCAACGGGCGAGGACGCCACAAATTTTGCACAGCGCTATGCCGTGATTGCCGCCCAGCGTAACGCCAAAATCATTGGCATTTTCGCACGGCTATGTGTGCGCGATGGTAAGGCACATTACCTCGACTATCTGCCACGCGTGTGGGGCCATATGATGCGTGATGTGGCGCACCCATCGCTTGCGCCGCTGCGCGCATTTATTGAGGCCGAGGTACCACATACATGGCGTGGCGTGTTCACGCCGGATATGACACTGGGTGGGGTAACGCCATGAAGCTTAGTCACGCTATCGTTCTTAGCGCTGGGCTTGGCACGCGCATGCGCCCACTCACCAACAGCATGCCCAAACCACTGATCCCGCTTTGCGGTAAGCCGCTTATCGACCACTGCCTGGAGTTTGTGAGCAGTGCAGGCATTGGTGAGGTCGTCATCAACACCTCGTATCTCGCCCAGCAACTGGAGGATTATTTGTCTGCGCGCACGGCGCCGCACATCCATTTCTCGCGCGAGGAGCCCGCACCGCTTGAAACTGGCGGAGGGATTGCGAAGGCGCTGCCACTGCTTGGGGCGGCACCATTCCTTGCCATGAATTCGGATGCGGTATTTCCGCCCACCCCCATTCACCCCATCACGCGTCTGTGTGAGGCCTGGGGTGAGGATGTCGATTTTGTCATGCTGCTCATTCCCAAACATCAGGCGATTGGTTGGACTGGGCGAGGAGATTTTGTGGCGGATGAGAAAGGACGCATCCGCCGCCCGCGCGACGGCGAGGAGGCCGAGTATATTTTCAGTGGGGTTGAAATCATCCGCCCGGAAGTATTCAGCGGCTGCCCGGAGGGTGCGTTCTCGCTGTCACGTTTGTGGAATGAACGGCGAGGGGAGGATGGCTGGTTCACGCGCATCCGCGCCGTAATCCATACCGGGCCATGGCTAAATGTCGGTGATCTTGAGGGCCTAGCCGCTGCCGAAGCCTATTATGGTGCAGGCGGGTCAACTGGCAGCCGGATGTAAGGCGGCTGCGAGCCAACCGTTGGCGTGGTCGGCACCAAGAAGCCTGCTGGCAGGGTGATGCTGCGGCTCACATGCAGTTCAACGGGGTTAGTAGCAAGCGACGCTGGAATGACATAGATCGCATTATCCGCAAATTTTTGCAGTTGGCTGCCGCCAGGTGAAAGCAGCTGCCCGCCACCCTTTAAGGTGATGCTGCCGCTGCTTGGCGTATAGACTGCGGTTGGGTTCATCAGCAGCATGGTGCCGCCTTTAAGTATCAGCGTGCCGCCCTCATCAAGCGTGATGGCCGGTGCGCTTGGGCGCACGAGAATCGTCGTATTCGATTGGGTAAAGAGCTTAGTATCCGCGCTGGTTTCGGCCAGCACAGCGCTACGCCCTTGCATGGTGTAAAACTTCGCGGTGGCGCCTGAGGGGTAATAGAGCCCCGGACGGTTGAGAATGCCGTACTGAGTTTTATCGGCACAGGCGGCACCGCTTGGTTTAATGGTAATCGTGTCGCAGTTTGCATCGGTCGTAGAGGTCGTATCGGTACAGCTAGCGGGGGGGATACCACCCGCTTGCGGGCAAGGTGGGGGTGCTGCGGGTGGTGCGGCACCCGGTATATCCGTTACATCCGGCTGGCAACGCCACACCCATTTATCATTACAGCCGAGAATGCCGCATTTGCCAGCATTGTAGCGCGTGGCCGTGAAGCTGGTATTTTCACAGCCAAGCTCAGTTGCGGCCTGAATCTGAATGTCCTGCCTGCCAACAGGGGTGCGATAGAACGTAGTTTCAGTGCTACAATCTTTGGGCACTTGCGGCACGCCTGCCGCATTGAGTGGAATGACGAGATATTTCTCCGGGTCAGTCTCTTTATATTCGGGGATGAACCCTGCATCCATCGTCGCGCGTGATTTGAGGCGGATCGAAAGCGAGCCTTCACTCGCGTTATAGGCAATCATTTGGTCGAGAGCGGGAGTCAGATCCACCGTTTTTTGTAGCAGGCCTTTGTTCGGGTCAGTCGGGTTTTTAAGACATAGATAGGTGGGCAGTTTCACGCCATTGAGGATGGTCACAAAACTATTCCCCGATTTACGATAGGCCCAGAGATAATTGCCACTGGTAGCGGCAAGGTTGGTCGGGTTCGCATTCAGCACCAGATCGGTGGTGGTAGTAGGCACCACGCCGCCGCACGGCACGTTTACGCTGGCCCCGTTCGCAATCGAGGTTTTAACGCCGTAAATCCCCGTCGTGTCGCTTTCAGCCGGGCAGGTGTCGGTCGGCGGCACGCCAACCGGGGGTGGCGAAGAATTCACCGCACCATCTTTATCCTTGAAGACATCGTTCAAGAAATCAAGGCACGAGCCCGCAGGCATGCTGACTTTGGGGGGCACACCAATTTGTACGCGTGGCGGAAAGTTACACCCGCGGGTGATAGCATTGCGGCTCACGCTTGCGTTAGCGCGCTGACGGCCCGGTGGATTCTCAGGTGCTTGAATGGCACCATACGAAAAGCCTCCAGCCCCGCCTATGCGTGTACCTGCCCCTTTACCGTCTTTCGGGCGCCATTTTACTGGTGGGTCCCAGCCGCGCATCATACAGGCATTGATATCATTCGGGTCGATTTTTAGTGTCTCGTCGCGCTCACCCGTGAGCACTTTTTCGCAATCAACTTTGGCCGCTGCTTCGGCGCGCAGGCCAGTGCCAGCCACTAGACCAGCCATTATTAGCATTGCTATGTGAGTCGCGCGCATCATCCGTTATTCATCCTTCTCGCAATCGGCGGCACGGTCTTTGTTCTTACAGCCTTTGCGCACATCCTCGACCGGACGGTAAATTTTAAGCGCGCTCCAAGCGCTCATTTCACAGTGCGACAGTTTGGTTTCCTCACAGTCGCTGGTCGAGTCAATACGCTTGAATTCGGCTTCGGCTTCTTTTGGTAGATGCCCTGGCTTAAAGTAATGGCGCACCTTCATTTCACCCCAGGTATCGGTGGTGCCGCAGACATCGGGCCATTTGCCGTTATCCGGCTCGAGCACCTGAATGTAACAATCCTTTTTGCTGTCGCAGTCGCCTTTATGGTGGGTCGCAATCACGAAGGCGAGTTTCGCAAGTCCGCCGTCATCCTTGGGCCCTTTCGGCATCATGATGATGTCGCCAAGCTCGGCGTTATCAAGGCCCGTGGCGTGGGTAGTGGCAGCCCCACCGAAAGCCGGGAACTGGACTTCGGGTTTTTCAGCGCTCATATAGCCGCGCCAAGTCAGCGGTAAGCCCTGGTTATCGAGCTGTTTCATATAAACGGTGGCGGAGTCATTGTCGGGCTTGCCCGCATCCGTGTATTCTTTCACCGTCATGTAGTCACAGTCACCCACCTTACCATTCTCTAAGCGTGGGCATTTGCTGACAATGAGGCGCTGCCACTCGGCACCGGCTACAAGCAACATCATATTCTCGGCGCTGCCGGGCTTGAACACTTTCTCGTAGCGACCAAGGCAGCTTAAGCCCACATTGCGTAGCGTGCGTGTTTGATACAGTTTGGTTTCCGTCCAACTGGTGATGGGGTCGGGCACTGGCACGGTGACGCCACCAAAGCTTGCCCCAAGCGGGTTGATGGAAGGGCCCCAGCCTTGCGCTTTACAACGCTGGTCATAGAATTTTTCATCCGCTTTCTTACCATCCGCATCCGCCGGGGCGGCATTGGCGGCAACTTTTGCGGCCGCTTCACGACCCACACCAACAATGGCCGTATATTGCCCGGTCGTATCGAGCGGCGGCTGGTTGTTCTTATCACTCGTCGGCACGCGCTGCAGCGACTGGCCCAGATCCCAGATTTTGGGGTATGGCATATGATTGCCGAAATATTCGCTGTGGGTCATGCCTTCAAGCGCACCGTCTTTCAGCACGACATTATCGCCGTCCTTGTCCTCTTCATCGTCCGGGTTGTGATAGCGCATCTTGAGCTTGTTCATTGGCGTGTAAGGCGCGCGCAGATCACGGCAGATCTTGTCGAACTTCGTGCCGCAGTTCGCGTTGCGTTTGAACAGGTTGAGCCCACCGGGCAGTGCCCCGCGGATGCGTAAATCTTTGCCGACATAGGTGGTGGTGCAAGGCGGGTGCTGGGTTTCATCGTCCACCTTGCCGCTTAGGCCATAGCAGTCCCAGCAATCCTTGCCCTTCGCGTAAATGAACGGTGGGAACGGACTCACCTTCGTAATGATAAAGCAGAACGATGCCGGGGCGACGATGAAGAGCGGGTCATTGCCACTGACGAAGGGGTTTTTGTGTAGCTTGCACACGCTGTTATAGAGCGTGCGCTTGCTAAGTGAATTCTCAAACATCTTACGGCGGAATTCGAGGACATCCACTTTTACTTCGGCATCGGCTTTCTTCTTGGCATCGCTTTCATTATCTGCCTTGCGCACGCCAGCACAGAAGACCGAGTTCTTGACCTCGCTCATGTAAATCTCGAGCGAGGCACGGATCGCAATCGCAACGCCCGGCGAGCCAATCAAATTCAGCGACAGGTTGCCGTAATCACGGTCATTCAGCAAAAAGTCCCAGCGCGGCGAGAAGGGGTGCGTGGGGTCGTTGATCTCTTCATAGGGCACATTCGCAATGTTCGACAGCCGCACTTCAGGGAATGGGGATGGTGGCGGCAGCGGGTTTTCAATGGTCAGGCCGCAGGGCAAATGCGGTTCGCGGTCGCAGGGCAGGCCCGCGCTAGACAACCCGCCCTTGAGGCACGGGACGCATTTGAGGGGCCCCGTGGTTTTGCGGTAAGTGGGGTCTTGCAGCAGTTTTTTCCACGCCGCTTCAAGATAGGTGTTTGCCTCGTATTCGTTCTTACTTTCCGAGAAGGTTTTGAGTGGCTGGCATTCGGTTTCGAGCGAGATTTTTTTACCCGGCACGTTTGGGTCATCAAGGTTAAGAATTTGCGTCGATTCCTTCTGCACCGGGTAGATCGCGGCATTCAGGATATACTGGTTGGTACAGTTATCGACCTGCAGGCGGATCAGCTTAGCCC
>CAZOFC010000026.1:8947-16393 GCA_964578965.1 uncultured Azospirillum sp. | reverse complement strand
GGAATTTTCGCTGGCCGTGACGACTTCGGCCAGCAGTGCAACCAGCCCGGCAGTCACCACCGCCCATGAGGCCCAAGGTGAATAGGCCCAAGCCCACGGCCAGCACAATCCCCGCCGTCGCAAGCGCCATAAGCACGGGCATATGGGGGATGAGCGCCACCGCCGCCACATAAAGGCCAAGCACCACGAGATTAAGCCGGTTACTGATAATATAGCGCGAGGCATCGGTCGCTACCACCCAAAGCATGCAGGCGCTCAGGGAAAAGCAAAAGAATGTGGGGATATCGACAGCCATACGCGCAGTTTACAACCGCCGTTGCCCCCTGACAATCACTGGCCGCGATTAACCTGCTAATCTACTTGTCAGCCGCGGCATCATCGGCTAATTTGCCACAATCCACAAAAAAGAAAACGCTCGCCCATGCATCCAGCCAGCCATTCCTTAAGCGATAGCGACACCCCGCGCGGCCATATTCTGGTCATCGGTAACGAAAAGGGCGGCTCAGGCAAAACCACCACTTCCATGCATCTCATCGTTGCCCTGCTGCGCCTTGGCTTCACTGTCGGCAGTATGGATATTGACGCCCGCCAGCGTTCCCTCAGCCGCTATATCGAGAACCGCAAATCCACCATGGCGGCGGAAAACACCACCCTGCCCCTGCCGGCGCATGTAGTCATCAACCGCAGCCCCTTTGAAACAACGGCCGAGGCCGAGGCCGACGAGCGCGAGCGCTTCACCCGCGCGCTGGCTCGTCTGCTTGCCAACTGCGATTTTGTGGTCATCGATTCGCCGGGCTCGGATACCTATCTCTCGCGCCTCGCCCATTCCTATGCCGATACCGTCATCACCCCGGTGAACGATAGTTTCGTCGATCTCGACGTGCTCGCCGCCGTTGATGGCATCTCGATGCAGATTATTAAACCAAGCATCTACAGCGAAATGCTGTGGGAGCAAAAACTCCAGCGCGCCAAGCGCGATCGCGGCGCGATTGATTGGGTGGTCATGCGTAACCGCCTGAGCAATATCGACGCGCGCAATAAACGCATGATTACGAAGGTGATGGAAGAATTGACCCGCCGCCTTGGTTTCCGTCTGGCACCGGGTTTCTCCGAGCGGGTGATTTTCCGTGAGCTGTTCCTGCTTGGCCTCACCGTGCTTGATGTGGTCGAGACCAACAAGGCAGGCACGCTCTCGATGTCACATCTGGCCGCCCGTCAGGAAGTGCGCGATCTGCTCAAATCCCTGCGCATCCCCATCATCGATGCGCGCATTGCCCAGGTGCGCGCAGGCAGCACCGGCGACGTATTGACCGACCCACGCATTGCCCCTGCGGGCAAAAAACCCACGCCTGCCCCAGCAGAAGCGCCCGCCGAACCGACTGAATCACTAAGCGCATCACCTTCTCAGGCGAGCGCGACCGACGCGAGCACCGCCGCCGCGTAACACCCCTCTTCATCAAAGGTTCCACATGCATCTTCCTGCTCGTTCGCTGTTTCGCGCTTATGATGTGCGCGGTATCGTCGGCGTCACGCTCTCGGCCCCTGATTTTCTGGCGATTGGCCATGCCTTCGCCAGCCATGTCGCGGATGTATGCCAGACCCGCACACCCTTGATTGTCGCCCTGCGTGATGGCCGTGAAAGCTCGCCAAACCTCATGGAAGCCTTCATCGAGGGCATGCTGCGCGCAGGCGCCCATGTGCTTGATGCGGGCGTGGGGCCGACCCCATTATGTTATTTCGCCACCCATCACTTGGATGCCGATGGCAGTGTGATGATTACCGGCTCGCACAACCCGGCTGATCATAACGGTGCCAAATTCATGTGCGACGGCAAAAGCCTCTACGGCGATGCCCTTGCCTCACTGCGCGACCGTATCGCTGACAACAACCTGCTTCACTCGCGCGGTAAGCGCGAAGAAGTTGATATGCGCGACGAATATGTGTTCGAGCTCAAGAAATCACTGGGTACCAGCCGCGCACTTGATATGCTTTCCATCGCCTGGGATGCAGGCAATGGCGTTGCTGGAATGGTTGTTGAAGAGCTGCTCAAAACGGCCAACGGTGAGCACGAGACGCTCTACCTTGAGAGCGACAGCCAGTTTCCCAACCACCACCCCGACCCTTCGGTCGCCGCCAACCTTGCCGACCTGCAAACCACCATTCTTTCGGGCCAAGGCGCGCTTGCCTTTGGCGTCGCCTTCGATGGCGATGGCGACCGCCTCGGCGTGGTCGATGACCTGGGCCGTGTCGTCGCCCCCGATCACTTGCTGATGCTGTTTGCCGATGATGTGCTTTCCCGCGCGCCGGGTGCCACGATTGTGGCGGATGTCAAAACCTCCGATCAGTTTTTTGCGCGCGTCACCGCAAAGGGTGGCGTGCCACTGATGTGGATGACGGGCCACGCCCATATCAAAACAAAAATGGCCAAAGTGAATGCAAAATTTGGTGGCGAAGCGAGCGGCCACCTGTTCTTTGCGGATGAATATTACGGATACGACGACGGCATCTATGCGGCACTTCGCCTTGCTCGCATCGTTGCACAATCGGGTAAAAAACTGAGTGCGATGATCGATGCCTTGCCAAAAATCTTCGCCTCGCCCGAAATTCGCATCGACTGCGCCGATGATAAAAAATTCGCCATCATCGAGGCACTCAAACAGCAATACGCGAATGCCGTGACGATCGATGGCGTGCGCGTCACCACACCCGAGGGCTGGTGGCTCATTCGTGCCAGCAACACGCAAGCGGCACTCTCCGCCCGCGCCGAGGCCAGTTGTGCGGACTCCCTCACCCGCGTCATGCATGCGATGCACACAGCACTTAGCGGCTGTGGCGTCACGATGTAGCGCATGTTCATAAACTATACTTAATGTGACAATATGCCGGGTTGATTTTACCTGATCGTTGTCGTCATCAAGGGGAGCTTATGCGTATTGTGGTTATTGGTGCTAACGGCGCCACTGGTCAGGAAATCGTCACTCAGGCGCTTCGTGCAGGCCACGAGGTGGTTGGTGCCGTAAGGCGGCCTGAAACACTGTCCCATGTGCAAGGCGTACAGATTGCCAAAATTGATCTTGCGGATCCATACTCGATACAAGCCGCTATCCACGGAGCAGATGCAGTGGTCTCGGCACTTGGCACAGGCGGTCTTGGTTCGGCAATGAAGTTCACCACACTTTACAGTGATGCAACGCGAACCATCCGAAACGCAATGCGCGCTGTTGGTGTTAAACGCATTATCGCTCTTTCCTCTGGAGGAACGGTTGATAACAATCTTGCGCCCAAGTTTTACACAAAATTGCTGCGGCGGCTGTTAATCAATACCTACATTGACATGGCACGGATGGAGACTATTTTAGAAGAATCGCCCGATATGGAATGGACTTGCGTCAGGCTCACCTATTTACGCAAAGGCCCATCCAAACCCTTTATGGTTCAGGAAGGAAAGCTCGATGGAGGCAATTTTCAAATCCATTACTCCGACGCAGCACGCTTCGTAGTAGAGGAACTTATAGCCAGACGCTGGATCAATGCCTACCCCGTCTTGGGCTACGCCAAAGAACTAACATAGAACTACGCGGGTTGTTGCTGCGTGAGGCAGTGAATGGTGCCTAACCCCCAAACAAGATCCCGTGCATAAATCGGCACCACGCTGCGGGTGGGGAAGCATGCCTCAAGGGTTTTAAGCGCTGTAGCATCCGCCGCGTCGTTAAACACTGGCACCAGCACCACCTTATTGCAGATGAGGAAGTTGGCGTAACTGGCGGGCAGGCGCTGGCCCTCGAACACCACCGGGCGCGGCATGGGCAGTTCAATCACGTTGAGTGAGGTGCGCCCCAGGCGCGCACGGTTGGCTTGCAGCAGGGCGTAGTTTACATCACTCGTGTCGTGCTCCATCACGGTGACGACCGAGCCTTTGGCTACAAAGCGGGTAATATCATCGACATGGCCGTGCGTGTCATCCCCCACCACCCCGGCATCGAGCCAGATGGTGTTGGGCGCGCCTAAATACTTGGCAAAAACTTCCTCGTAATCCTCGCGGGTGAAGCCCGGGTTGCGCACTTGTGAATCGCTTAGCAGCCACTCTTCGGTGACAATCACGTTGCCTGCACCATCAACCTCAATGCCGCCACCTTCGAGCACGACCTGCTTGCCCTTATGCTTAGGCACAATGCGTGCGTGTTTGGTGAAGTCAGTCACCGGCACGGGCACGTTGTTATCGAGGCGGTGGTTGCCATATTTGGCCCAGCCCGTGAATTTCCAATCGAGTGCGACGAGTGGAACCTCTCCCACCTGTAAGGGGGGAGATTGAGATGGGGGTTCCTTGGCGTCAGACCCCCACCCTTGCCCTCCCCCTTGCAGGGGGAGGGAAGTCGGCTTCACCCAGATGGGCCCACAATCACGCAGCCAGCCACGGTTGGTTTTCACCTCCAGCATATCGACGTTTGCAAGCGTCACATTCGCGCGGTCGAGCATTTCCATCGCTTCGGCGCGCACGGCGGCATTATTCACCAGCAAGCCCACGCGTTGGCCACTGGCCGTAATCACCCGCACCATTTCAGCAAACACCCAGGGGATGGGCGCAAATTTACCCGGCCAATCGCCGCGCGCATGCGGCCAAGAAAGCCAGATACGCTCCTGCGGTGCCCATTCAGCGGGCATGGTGAAGGCGGCAGTCATCTAGTTGCCCTTCTCGGGATGACCTAGCAATTTGCCATACGCATCAATCCGGCGGTCGCGGAAGAAGGGCCAGTATTGGCGCTGTTTTTCAACTTTATTGGGATCAATCACCGCTGTCATCACGCCTTCGAATTTCTCATCCGCATGTTCGATATAGCGGCCCGAGGTATCGCAAATAAAGCTATGGCCAAAGAATTCGAGCGCGCCGCCATCGTTCTCAGGCTCCATCCCAATGCGGTTGGGCGCGGCAATGAACACGTTGTTGGCGACCGCATGGCCACGCATCACGGTTTGCCATTTGTTCCATTGCTCGTCGCCATATTCGGCTTTCTCGGCGGGGTGCCAGCCAATCGCGGTTGGGTAAAAAATCACGCTCGCGCCTTGCATGGCGGTCAGGCGCGCTGCTTCGGGGAACCATTGATCCCAGCAGATCAGCACGCCGATGCGGCCAAATTTGGTATCAAAGTTTTTGAAGCCGGTATCGCCCGGGGTGAAATAGAATTTCTCGTAATAGCGTGGGTCATCGGGGATGTGCATCTTGCGATACATGCCCAGATCCGCCCCGTCCGCATCGAACACCACCGTGGTGTTGTGATACATGCCCGCACAGCGGCGCTCGAACAGGCTCGCCACAATCACCATGCCAAGCTCTTTGGCGAGTGCCTGCATTTTCATATACGTTGGGCCACCCGGAATGCTCTCGGCCAGCGCGAAATAGTCATGGTTCTCGCTTTGGCAGAAATAATAGCTGGCAAACAGCTCGGGCAGGCAGGCAACCTGCACGCCCTTTGCTTTT
The DNA here is from genome assembly GCA_964578965.1 of uncultured Azospirillum sp. GTDB lineage: Bacteria > Pseudomonadota > Alphaproteobacteria > Rickettsiales > UBA3002 > QFOX01. The sequence goes on along the minus strand of CAZOFC010000026.1, from coordinate 10,917 downwards.
GCCTCGCGCAGCAATTCTTCGGCGCGCGCAAGGTTTTTGGCAGGCTCAGCCTTCATGCTCATTTGAATGATACCAATCGTGTAGGGGGCAGTCGTCATCGCTCTCTCCAGAGATTATCTACGCATTTGGCACCGCGCTTAGCAGGTCGCCTGCATTCATGCAATCCCTGCGTGCGCGACTACTCGGCGGGCATGTCCTCGGCGGGTGCTTGAGCCGGTGCTGGCTGCAAGGCCATGAACAGCGCCATGAGTTTCGGCCCCACTTCCCCAATCGGCTTACCGTTCACGGTCACTTCACCGGGTTTAGGGGTAGCAAAGGTAAAGGTCACATCGCCTGCCGCGTCCTTGCTGCCAATTTCCGCCAGCGTGCTGTTCAGACTTGTCACGAACTCAGGCGTCAGCGCCATTTGGGGGCGCCCGGGGGTGGCGGTGTTCATCACCTCCTGCGCACCTTGCGCGGTTGCGACCACATCACCCGTCAACGTATCGCACTGCTTGCACACGAGGCTTGCGTTGATGGTCGCACCATTCGCATCATTCAGGCTGTCACCTTTGGCCACAATCCCCCAGCGTTTATGCGTCAGGGCAAAGTTGCGCATGCTCACCGAATCTTTGCCGGTGGCTGGTTGGCCGGGCTGCGCCGGTGCGGACGGAGAGGTTGCATCCAGGTCAATCGAAAGCGTGATTGGGCCAAGGGTTGAAAGCGTTGGCAATGCTGCCGTGATGCGCTGTTTCAAGGCCTCACCATCAAGCGGTTGCGCATCCGGTGCTGCTTGCGCCGCCATAAGGAAGGGCTCTGCCACGGCATTCACCAAATACTGGCCTTCCGCTCCACCTGCCGCCGTCACATCCAGCATCCAGTCGAGCTTCAAGGTCAGGTTACGCTGGCCATTCGCTTCGTTCAGCACCATGCGCATGGGCATATTCAGCGTGTAGAAATTATTCTTCGTGTAAAATTTGCTGACATCCACAAAGCCGCTGGGCGAGGCACCGCTTGCGATCCCCATCGGCAGCTGAATCGCGGCGACAATATCCAACTCCTGCTTGCCTGCGCGCGAGGCCGAAAACGGCATCTGCGAGAGTTTCATCAGCTGCGGCAACGACGCGAGTTGCATCACCGATTCCGCCGCTTCATTGTACGCGTCGGTCACTTCGAGCGCATTCGCCTGAATCACCACATCGCCATCAATCGTTGTCTCGTTGCTGCGGTTATTGAACCCGAGCACCAGCTTATTTGCTCCCATTAGCAGCCGGCCTTGTGCGTCATTGAGCGCAAATGCGCCGACTTCATAACGCGCCGCGGCAATGCCCTGAATGGCGGCTTTGACTGCCTCCGCATTATTCCAATCAAGCGAATTCCAGGCGTTGAAGCTGGCGCGGTCTTTCGCTTTGAGCAACCAACGCTCCGCCGATGGCGCGGCCGATTTGCCGCCAAATTTGGTTTCACCAATGCTGGCGTCATAGCTGTAGGCACCGTTCACGGCCACGTTGTACGCATTGCCAATGTAATCGGTGGTGGTGTCGATGGTGCCATTCAAGGCAACCGTGAAGGCCACGGGGGCCTTGGTCTCGTTATCCGTGCCGGGATAGCTGACAGTAAAGCGCGGGTTCACAAGGCGCACACCGATGCTTGGAAAGCTGCTGCGGCGGATGCTGTCATAGGTCAGCGTCGTCGTGGTGCCGTCCTCGAGTTTTTTGCTCGCAACCGTTGCAAGCCAGCTCGTCGTCGCGCTCAGGATATTGCCTGTGATGACATACCATGCACTCCCGGCACCGGCGACCAGTACCGCCGCCACGCCACCGATCACCTTGACTTTTTTGCTCGCCATCACGCACTCCCTCGTTCGATTCGATGCTCATTCATAATCACTGCATGTGTCGCTGTCATTGCTTTTTGTGCGTTCACGAATAAATCACGCGCGAGAGCAGTTGTCAGGGCCGGTTGAACCCGCTACATCAACGATAACGCAC
>CAZOFC010000026.1:0-8847 GCA_964578965.1 uncultured Azospirillum sp. | reverse complement strand
CCATAGCTCAACTGGATAGAGCACCCGCCTTCTAAGCGGACGGTTGCAGGTTCGACAAAACGCCAGCAGGCGTTTTGGACGCGTATGCGCCCGTAAGGGCGAGGGTCAGCAGACCCGAGTCTGTCCTGCTGGGTCACTTAGGACAATAGTTGTCAGCGCATAACGAAACGGCTACAGCTTCACACCACGCACCCATAGCTCAACTGGATAGAGCACCCGCCTTCTAAGCGGACGGTTGCAGGTTCGAGTCCTGCTGGGTGCACCATTCCTTAGAAGGGGCAATCGCCCCTTCTAAGGAATGGCATCCCCCCGTGCCGCATGCTCTCGAACCGTCGGTTCGATTATTTACTTAATGAGCGGCACGCGAATTTAGGCCTAAATGCCAGCAGGCATTTAGAATGCGTCAGCACCCTTCAGGGTGAGGGTCAGTAGACCCGAATTAAATAACACGAGCGCACTTCGCGCGAGAAAGTCCGGCTCGCTTCGAACCCAACAGTTTCTCTGCAACCCACCGAAAGCCCTTCTATGCCCCATACCGCCCAACTGAAAGAGACCGCCGAACTGATTGCCCGCTACACAAAAGGTGAGGCCGAGGATTGGGAATGGAGCACCTTCGAGGCGGTGGAGGCGGAAGCGGCGCCCGTTGAGGCGGTGCGTCAGGAAGTGCTGGCAGTGGCGGCAAAATACGCCCCGCGCAACGCCAATGAATGGTGCGCCCCTGAGGGCATGGCGCAGCTGAGGCTGATTGCCAACCGCGTGCTGGGCGTGAGCGAGGAGGATACCCTCGTGGTGAAGGATAGCAACGGCACGCGGCTTGCCGATGGCGACAGCGTGACGTTGATTAAAGACCTGCCCGTGAAAGGCGCGAACGTGACCTTAAAGCGCGGGACGATGGTGAAGAATATTCGCCTGACCATGAACGCGCACGAAATTGAGTGTAACGCCGAGAAGGTGAAGGGCTTGGTGCTGCGCACCGAGTTTGTGAAGAAGGCGTAGTTTATTGACTGAAGGGGACCTTGTCCCCTACGCCGCTGCGCTGCTTACCCCTGCTCGCCAAGCGGCTCGCCATGGAAGGCTACGCGAGGCTTATTGCCGCTGTTATTTTCGCACCATCATTTCTTCAACTCATTCACCTTGGCAACGCGCGTAAGCCACGCATCAAAACGCGTTCCGGAATGCAGGGTTACAGCGATAGCCAGAGGCCCAGCTCGGTGGGTTCAGCCAATAGGTAGCGGTCGCGAACAAGGCGGGGTCTGCATTCCCCGTGCATTCAAGGGGGCGAACGCCAACGATGTTACCCGTGCCCGGTCTGCCATCGTCCATTTTCACATCAATGTTCCAGACCTCCTCGGGTCGTAGCACATAGTCAATCACAGGGTCGCGGCTGTACTTGTTGTGCAGGAATAACGAATGGCCATAGCTGCCATCGAATAAAAAAGCACTGCCGGTGCTGCTACCGATCCACACCGTTGACCAGGCGGTCGGGCTCATTTTGCTTAAGGGCTCATTGCACCCGCCTTTGTGGTCCCACGAGGCATCTGGCGTGGTGCAGACGGTGGTCGTCGCGGTTGCCGCAGCACCAGAGTAAGTGCCCTCGATCAAGCCTGCGTTCGCTAAATGTTTCCAGACAAGAAAGCGCTCATAGGTTTGGGCGTTCACGGCGTCCATCTCCTCAAGCCTGCCGTCGGCATCGCCATTACAGGTTGGTAGCCCCGAGGATTCACCCCGACAGTCCCAGTTTGAGCCGTCATTCCCATCGAGCGCGCCCCAAAAGGCGGAGGCATTGAGCAAGTCGCCAGGGAGTGCAAAATATTTATCGCGAAAGCTGGCCATCGCGGTGCTGTAGCGTGCATATTCAGTGCTTACGGCCCGCAGCTCTGCCGCACGGATCAGCGCCTGGCCTGACAGCACGCCGCCGACAAGCAGGCCCAGAATGACGAGCACAATCGAGAGTTCGACAAGGGAGAAGCCTCGTCTGCCCTGAGGGGTTTGTGGAATGTTTAAAATAAACATTCCCAACATTAGCATTTTTGAATAAATTGACAAATACTTTTGTTTTGCGGTGCCTAGCGCGACTAGGCCTTTGAGGCGAATTTAGGGCGCGCGATGGCGCATCAGAATATCTGCCGGAAATAGAGCGAACACTGTTTTGTACGATCCGAAAGGCGGTAGCTTGCGGCATAATCGTTATTGGCGCTACTGCCATCATCGGCAGCGGAGCATGTATTGTTCCAAAACGGCCCGATCACTTTGCCCATGGCGGGTTTGCCATCATCGAGTTTGGTATCAATATTCCATGCTTCCTCGGGCGATAAAATACCGGAGTTTGGGACATAGGCCGGATTGCTGCCGCCAAAGATGAGCGTATGGGTGTAATCGAGCGCGAACGAGAAGGCATCGCCGACATAATTCGGCGCGTTCTCGAGCCCCCAGCCGCTATTGCTCATTTTTCCGCGTGGGCAATCCGTGCCAACGACGCAGTGTTTGCCAGAGCCTGCACCGGTAAGGCCGCTGTAGGTTCCCTCAATCAGCCCAGCGTTGGCAAGGTGTCGCCAGAACTGGGCAAATTCCGCTGCCTGGCCGGCCGCAGCAAAATCAATCACGCCACTGCCATTGCCATCGCACGCGCCACTTGCCACCACGCCCGCCGCCGAGTTGGTGACACAATCGGCGTTTGCATTCATGCGGCCCCAAAAGCGGGTAGCGTTGTTCATATCGCCAGGGGCGGCAAAATATTTATCCCTGAAACTTTGCACCGCGGTGACGTAGCGGGCATATTCGGTGCTGACCGCCCTCAGTTCGGCGGCGCGGATGAGTGATTGGCCTGAGAGTACGCCACCGACCAATAGACCTAAAATGACCAGCACAATCGAGAGCTCGACCAGACTGAAGCCGCGGTTAGGCTGGAGATGATTCAAGGGTCGTCTCATAGCATAAAAGCTAACAAAAAAGACGTTTTATTTCAACGCATTTATTCGGCAGGCCGCGCGGCCTTTTCGGCGATCCCGCTTTGTGCTTCGCGGGCAGCAAGCTCGGCCATTACATCGGCAGGATGGATGCCCATGGATTGCCAAAGTACGAGCAGGTGAAAGAGCAAATCGGCACTTTCGGTGATCACTTCCTCGCGGCTGTTTTGGGCAGCAGCGATAGCGACTTCGACCCCTTCCTCACCGACCTTTTTGGCAATGCGGGCCGGGCCGCGCTTGAGCAATTTTGCGGTGTGCGATGCTTTTGGGTCACCGCCCACGCGCGCGGCGATGGTGGCAATAAGGGTATCAAGATAGGAAAATGCGCTCATGTAGTCTCCAGTCACTAGTCACTAGTCTCCAGCAAGAAAGTAGAAAAGTAAAAATCTAACTTTTTGACGACTGGTGACTGGCGACTGGTGACTTTCTTACTGCAATGCCGGCCTGAGATAAAGCCTCTTTCGTTTGCGCGATGGTGAATTGCCCAAAATGAAAGACCGAGGCGGCAAGCAGCCCGGTGGCGCCGGCCTTAGCCCCTTCCACAAAATGCTGCAAACTACCGACCCCGCCCGAAGCAATGAGTGGCACACGGGTTTTTGCGGCAATGCGTGCAATCAACTCCGTATCGAACCCGGTCTTGGTGCCGTCGCGGTCCATGCTGGTGATGAGGAGTTCCCCCGCACCAAGATGCGCCATGCGCTCGGCCCAATCGATGGCATTAATGCCCGTTGCTTTGCGCCCACCATGGGTGAAAATTTCCCATATTTCGTCGCCGGTTTTTTTTGCATCAATTGCCACCACAATACATTGCGCGCCGAATTTCTCGGCAGCCTCGCGCACAAACTCGGGCCGCGACACGGCAGCGGAATTGATGGATACTTTATCGGCACCCGCCAGCAGCAAGGTGCGAATATCGGCAAGTTCGCGCACACCGCCGCCAACGGTGAATGGCATGAAGCAATGCTGCGCCACGCGATCGACCATATCGACCAGGATGCCACGATTATCGGAGGTTGCGGTGATATCAAGAAAGCAGAGTTCATCTGCCCCTTGCGCGTCATAGGCCTTGGCTTGCTCTACGGGGTCGCCTGCATCGATCAGATCAACGAAATTGACACCCTTGACCACCCGGCCAGCAGCCACATCAAGGCAGGGGATGATGCGCACGGGGAAAAATGATGAAGTAGGGGCCTCTTTGGCCCCTACGCCCTTCGGGCTGACCCCAGCCGCAAGCGGCTCGCTTGCGCTACGCGATGTCACGCCGGCCTCGACGGAGATTGCATCAACGCAAGTGCGTCATAGGGTTGGATGGTGTTTTCATAGAGGGCGCGGCCGATGATGATACCTTCAATCCCGCTTTCTGCCTGAGCTTTGGCCTCACGCAAATCGTCCATGTTGCCAATCCCGCCCGAGAGAATCACGGGGATGGAAATGGCCTGTGCCAGTGCCACGGTTTCCTCAAGGTTGGGCCCTTTAAGTGTGCCGTCACGCGCGATATCGGTGTAGATGATGGCGGCAACGCCCGCGTATTCAAACAGCTTAGCGAGGTCGATCGCTTTCATGGTGCTTGCCTTCACCCAGCCTTCGACGGCGACCATGCCGTCGCGCGCATCAATCCCCACCGCGATTTTACCGGGGTACGCTTTCGCCACTTCCTTGACTAAGGCCGGGTTTTTGACAGCGGCCGTGCCGAGAATGACACGAGAAACACCTGCCTCGAGCCAGCCATCGACCGAGGCGCGGTCACGGATGCCACCGCCCAGTTGCACAGGGATGGTGACGGCACCAAGAATGCGCGTGACCACCTCACGGTTAACAGCCGAGCCGCTGACGGCACCGTTCAAATCGACGACATGGAGATACTCAAACCCGGCGGCTTCAAAGCGCCGTGCTTGTGCAGCGGCATCATCGTTATAGATGGTGCTGGCGTTCATATCGCCCTTGAACAGGCGCACGCATTTGCCGTCTTTGAGATCAATCGCGGGGTATAGTTTCATATCAGGTTCGAAATCGGTTCGAGTTTTTTGTAAAAGAAATGGCCGCTGACCATGCTGGCATTCACGAATTCATAATACGGCATCGTGCCCCATTCATGATAGCCATGCGTGCGATAGACCTCAAGCGCGCGGGCCTGCGTTTCGCGCACTGAGAGGTTGATGACGGCAAAGCCTTCCTTGGCGGCCTCGTGCTCGGCGGCCGCGAGCAACATCGGGGCCAAGCCATGCCCACGCGCCCAGGGGGCAACGAAATGTGCCTCGATGCTGGCGGCAAAAGCCGAGGTTTCTTTGGATTTGCTTGGGCGCACGAGCTGGATGGAACCAGCGATGACATGATCGAGCCGTGCCACAAACAACGCACGGGTGGGCACCATGAGTACGCCGCGCCAATAGCTCTCGAGGGTCTCGCGCATGGGCGGGGTGAGCCAGTTGAAGCCAATGCCATCACGAATCGCATCCTCGGTGGCGATGCATAGCTCGTTCAGCTCGCTATCGGTGAGGGTGGTCTTTTTCTCCACGCTGAGCTTGCTGCCTTCGGGTTTTGCTTCAGGGCTCATGGCCATTACATTCTCGATTCGCGTGAGCGTTGAAGAAAATTCTGTATCATACGTAGGCCAGTCGCCTGGCTCTTCTCGGGGTGGAACTGCGTGCCCATCATGTTATCCCGGCCGATGAGTGCCACAACTGGCCCCCCATAGTCAACGGTTGCCAGCACTTCGGCGGGATTACAATCCGTTGCGGCATAGGAATGCACAAAATACACATGCGCGCCTTGTGCAATATCCGTCAGCAGCGGGGTGCTGGGCTGCTTAATGTGCAATTGGTTCCAACCCATATGAGGAATGCGAAGCGAGGGATCGCTTGGGGCAATCAGGCGCACGTCGCCACGAAACCAGCCGAGGCCAGCATGTTCGCCATGCTCGTACCCGCGCGTGAAGAGCATCTGCATGCCCACGCAAATACCAAGGAATGGTTTTTTTTCATGAAGCACGGCGGTTTCAAGCGCGTCGCGCATACCGGGCAGTGCAGCAAAGCCCTGCATACAATCGGCGAAGGCGCCCACACCCGGAAGCACGATATGCGTAGCGGCGCGCAAGGCGGCAGCGTCCGTCACCACGGATAAGGTTGCAGATTCGGGCAGCTGGCTCATAATCGCTTTACGCACGGAGTGCAGGTTGCCTGCGCCGCAATCAATGATGGCAACATGCATAGGCGGGCGCATTAGCTCGCGTATTCGTAATAGCGGCGCTCGGCGGCAATATCATCGGGCGCGACAATCACCCCAGCCAAGCGGTAGCCACGGCGCTTTAAAAGTGCGCCTTGAAAATCATAGGCATGAAAGCCAAGCATGAGCTGCAGCCAGAGCTGCACCATCATGATAGCGATGGGGGACATACCAAGCGCTGCAGTGATGACGCTTAAGGCGATCACGGCGAGCACATAGAGGCCAAACAGCACCCACATGCGCTGCATGAGAAGCCACAGCACGTTCAGGCCAAAGGCCCAGAACGAAAACCCTTCGCGCAGCAAGACCACGCGTTCGGTCACCTCGGCCGCTTCAGGCTTTTCGTAGGCATTGTAGATTTTTTCAGATTTACCAAACATTACGCACCTATCGCTTAGGACTAGTTCTTGGTCAGCACGCCTTTGGTGCTTGGCACCGCATCGGCCTTGCGTGGGTCAATTTCAATTGCCTCACGCAGTGCGCGGGCGAGGCCCTTAAAGCAGCTTTCAACAATATGGTGGTTGTTGATGCCATACAGATTCTCGATATGCAGCGTGGTGCCCGCTTGGCTGGCGAATGCCTGGAACCATTCGCGGAATAGCTCGGTATCCATATCGCCGAGCTTGGGTTTGCTGAAATCGACCTTCCACACGAAATAGGGCCGGCCGGAGAGATCAAGCGCCACGCGGGTGAGCGTCTCATCCATCGGCGAGAGGGCTGAGCCAAAACGGGTGATGCCCGTGCGCTCACCCAGCGCATCCGCGACGGCTTTGCCAATGGCAAGTCCCGTATCCTCGGTGGTGTGGTGAAAATCAATATGCAGATCGCCTTTGGCTTTGACCGTCAAGTCGATGAGCGAATGGCGCGAGAGCTGCTCGAGCATATGATCAAGAAAGCCGATACCGGTCGAAATATCGTACTGGCCCGTGCCATCGAGGTTGAGCTCGACCGTGATGCTGGTTTCTTTGGTGCTGCGCGAAACGCGCGCGGTGCGGGCGGTGGTCATGGAAATCTCCTATTGATGAAGACTAGACCAGCACTACCCCCGCGTCAATTATAGTTACGCGACTAGATAATTTCACCGTGCTGCAAAAAGCGATGTTTCTCGACTTCCGCTACGCATGTACTTAAACGTACATTTGCGTTGCGGTTCTCAAACATCACTTTTTTCGCCGCCTGTGAAATTATCTATTCACGCAACTAGTCAGCGTTTCACGCAAAAAAAAGCGGCCAAGGTTGCCCTTGGCCGCTTTTGCATGAATAGGCGCGATGCTTACTGTGCAGCGACGGGTGCACCAGCAGCAGGGGCGCTTTTCAGCTTCTGCTCGATTTCATTGAGATGCTGCTCGCGCTTGGCGATATTCTCTTTTTGCTTCTCGATGGCGGCTTGGCGCTGGTCGATTTTCTCGAGGCGCTGCGCCTTGTGGGCTTCACGCTTTTGCTGGAACTCTTGGCGCTTGGCCTCGAATTTCTCTTTGCGCGCGGCTTGGTTGGCTTTTGCTTCCTCTTTTTTCGCAGCAACGGCTTGCTGAAGGTTGGCGCGTGCATCCTTCACGGCCGCGCCTGCAGGGGTTGGGGCAGCGGCAGGGGTTTCAGCAAAGGCAGGGATGGCAAGGGCAAGGGCAGCGGTGAGGGCGAGAATGGAAAGGGCTTTCATGAATGACTCCTGAGTGTTCGGGTTGAAAGGCAACGAAGACAATGACAGACCCCTTATAGCCAACCAACATGAAATGAGCATGAGGATTTCTTATTGGAATTAGGCTAAATGGTAGCTACTTTCGTAAGCGATTGAATTCCATAAAAAGGAACGCATATGACCTATGATAAAAATAATGTATTCGCCCGCATTTTGCGCGGCGAAATTCCAAGCCGCCAGCTTTATGCCGATGAGTTTGCCATCGCGTTCCATGATATTGCACCCGTCGCGCCCGTGCATATTCTCATCATCCCTAAAGGAGAATATCAACACTACAGCGATTTCATCAAACACGCTCCGGCGGCGCTGGTGCAGGGCTTTTTCAGTGCTGTTGAGAACGTCGCGGCGCAGGAGGGGTTAAGCGATTATCGCCTCGTCTCGAATAATGGCGCTGGCGCTGGCCAAACCGTGCCGCATTTTCATATGCATTTGCTGGCGGGCAAGGAATTTGGTGCGTTGTTGCCAGCTTGAATGTTGCCGATTACGTTGTCATTCATCGACTCAGCACTGCTTATGTAGCGCTGCTACACCGCGCAGCACTTCGTCTTGAACTCCTAGTACTCGGCTAACATTGAAGCTGGCTTTAAGAAGATCTTTGCAACAACCGTGCAGTCTCATACAGCGGTAGGCCCACCACATTGCTGTGCGAGCCGGAAATGAATGGGATGAAGGAAGCAGCACGCCCCTGAATAGCATAGCCCCCCGCTTTGCTCTGCCATTCGCCGCTTGTAATATAATCATCGATAATCGCAGGGGTGAGTTGACTGAATTTTACGATGGTGGTGACGGTTTTGCTGCGCACAACACCCGCAGCATCGATGACGCAGACGCAGGTCATCACCCGGTGGCGGCGGCCTGAAAGCAGGGCAAGGCAAGTGCGTGCGGTCGCTTCGTCCTCGGCCTTGGGCAAGATGCGGCGGCCCAGTGCCACCACCGTATCGGCAGCGAGGATGGGCTGGCCTG